>NZ_LHSJ01000351.1:0-2307 GCF_001270295.1 Achromobacter sp. DMS1
CCCGAGAGCTGGCCCGGGAAATGGCCCTCGCGCGCCGCCAGGCCGACCATGCCCAGCACCTCGCGCGCGCCAGGCGGGCGCGGTCGCGGTTTTCGCGCCGCACGATCAGGGGCATGGCAACGTTGTCCAGCGCCGAGAATTCGGGCAGCAGGTGGTGGAACTGGTATACGAATCCGAGGCTGCGGTTGCGCAAGGCGCTTTTCTTCGCCTCGCCCAGCCCGGTGGCGAGCTGCCCGTCCACCCGGACCGAGCCGCTGTTGGGCACGTCGAGCAGGCCCAGGATGTGCAGCAGCGTGCTCTTGCCCGAGCCCGAGGCGCCCACGATGGCCACCATTTCGCCTCGCGCGACCGTCAGGCTCACGTCGTTCAGCACCTCGATGCGGGCGGGGCCCTCGTCGTAGAACCTGACCAGGTTTTCGGCCTGCAGGGCCGGCGTGGAGAAATCAGTCATGGCGCAGCACCTGTGCGGGTTGCAGGCGGGAAGCGCGCCAGCTCGGATACAGCGTGGCCAGCAGCGACAGCACCAGCGAAGTCACCGCGATGGTGGCGATGTCCGCCAGGCGCGGATCCGACGGCAGCTCGCTGATGAAGTAGATCTGCTGGGGCAGGAAATGCACGCCGAACAGCCGCTCGATGAACGGCACGATCACGCCCACGTTGTAGGCGATGAGCATGCCGCCCGCCACGCCCAGCAGGGTGCCGATCACGCCGATGAGCGCGCCCTGCACCAGGAAGATGCGCGCCACCTCGCGCGGCCCCGCGCCCAGCGTGCGCAGGATGGCGATATCGGACTGCTTGTCTTTCACGGCCATCACCAGCGAGGACAGCAGGTTGAAGGCCGCCACCGCCACGATGAGCGCCAGGATCAGGAACATCATGCGCTTTTCGGTCTGCACGGCGGCGAACCAGGTGCGGTTGTTGCGCGACCAGTCGCTGGCCATGACGTAGGGCGGCAGCACCTTCTGCAACTGGGCCGCCACCTCGGGCGCCTTCTGCATGTCGGCGATGCGCAACCGCACGCCCGCGGTGCCGCTGTCGCGGAACACGCGCGCCGCGTCCTCGTCGTCCACGAAAGCCAGCGAAGAGTCGTATTCGTAGTGGCCGGACGAGAAGATGCCCACCACCGTGAACTGCCGCATGCGCGGCGCGAAGCCGGCCGGGCTGATCGAGCCCTGCGGCGCCATCATCAGCAGCGTGTCGCCCGGCTTCACGCCCATGCCGTCGGCCAGCTCGCTGCCCAGCACCACGCCGAAGCCGCCGGGCTTCAGGTCGTCGAGCCGGCCCTGCACCATCTGCCGCGGCAGGTCGGAAACCTTGCCCTCGGTGGCCGGGTCGATGCCGCGCACCTGCACGCCGCGCAGCGCCTGGCCGCGCACCAGCATGCCCTGCGCCGCCACGAACGGCGCGCCCGCGCGGACCTGCTCGTTGCGCTCGGCCGCCTCCGCGAACTGCTGCCACTGGTCCAGCACGCGCTCGGGCGCGGCGCCGGGAATGTACAGCTCGATGTGGGGCAGCACCGACAGCATGCGGTCGCGCACCTCTTTCTGGAAGCCGTTCATGACCGACAGCACCACGATCAGGGCGGCGACGCCCAGCGCAATGCCCGCCATGGAACTGCCGGCGATGAAGGAAATGAAGCGATCGCGGCGGCCGCGTCGCTGGCGGATCCGGGCCAGCCCGGCATAGCGGGCGCCGATCCAGAGTTCGTAGGGTATTTTCAGCACGTGCGCATTATTGCATTAACCCGGGCAACCGCCCGCGCCGGGTGGTGCGGTTCCAAGACCGTTGGTGTCAAGCTATGGCAGGCTTCCCGGCGCTTAGTTCCCCGCTTAGTTCCTTGCGCGGGCAGGCACTACAATCCCGGCCATGCACATCGTCATGCCGGGCGCCCTGCCCCCTCTTGCCGTCGCAGCCGAGCTGGCCAGGCTGCTTCCGGAACACGCACCCACGCTGCACGGCTGGCTGCAATCCGCACCTGCCGAGCTGCGTGCCCACGACGTCCGCGCGCTCGGCTGCACCGCCTTCGAGTCGTGGCAACTGGGCCGCCTGGGCTACCGGCCCGAGGCCGGCCTGCTGCAGAGCGCCGGGCTGGGGCCCCTGCTGGCGGACGACACAGCCGGCCACGACCCCGTATGGCTGGCCGAGCTGGTGCATCTGGCCCTGGGCACCGACCAGGCCGCCCTGCTCGATCCTGCCCTGATGGACCTGCGCCCCGAAGAAAGCGAGGCCCTGCTCGCCACGGCGCAGACGCTCTTCCAGGGCACCGGCTTCACCGCCCAGGCGCTCACGCCCGCGCGCTGGCGGCTG
>NZ_LHSJ01000352.1:0-2264 GCF_001270295.1 Achromobacter sp. DMS1
CTGCTTGAGCGGATAGGCCAGCGCCGCCAGCTCGCCCGAGGTGTCGAGGGCGGGCTGCTGGGGGCGGGGGTCGGGCTGGTTCTCGTCCAGTTGCTCGGCCATGCCGGCCAGCGCCCGGGCCACGGGCTCCGGCGTGGCGGGCAGGGCGGCCAGGATCGGGATCGCCGCCGTGATCTGCGAGGCGAGCACGTGGTTCTGGATCAGCAGGTTATTCAGTTCCGGCACGTTGACCTGGTGCGACTTGGGCTCGCTCATCATGCGGTAGAACGCCTCGGCGAAGTTGCTGAAGGCGATGTGCACGTTCTTGCGCGCCAGGCGCCAGGCGATGTCGGCTTCGCTGACGGCGGGCGTGTCGGCAGCGGAACGCCCCACCGGCGCGCCATGCGCCTGCATGGCCTCCACGTAGCGCAGGCCGGCCAGCAGGTACTCGCGATTGGCGCGCGTGGCCGCCGCGGCCAGCGGCTTGAGATAGCGCGCTTCCCACCACGGCAGGATGTAGCTGCACACCAGGGCCAGCGCGCAGCCCAGCAGGGTGTCCAGCGCGCGCTCGCCGATCACGTCGAGCGAGACGGTTCCCGGCGACACGAAGTGGAACACCAGCACCACGAACAGGGTGTTGAAGATGGCGCTGGCCATGTAATTGAGCTGGACCAGGCTGTTGCCCATGATGCACGCGCCCAGCAGCGCGGCGAACAGGACGGCGGGGCGGGCGGTGAAGTTGAACAGCAGCAGTGCGCACAGGCAGCCGATGAGGGTGCCCATCAGGCGCCAGCCGTTGCGCTGGCGGGTCAGCGCGAACCCCGGCTTCATGATGATGATGATGGTCAGCATGATCCAGTAGTTGTGCGCCGAGAAGGCGGGCGACAGCCAGCGGCTGGCCAGCGTCATGGCGATGGCCGCCGCCGCCGTCACGCGCAGCGCGTAGCGGAAGTGCGGCGAGTCCAGGCGCAGGTTGCTGGTGATGAGGCCGAAGCGGAACTCCTGCCGCGAAATGAACCGCGTGAGCGACTTGTTGATGCGCAGGGTGTCGGTGGGCTTGGCGTCGGGCGAGGCCGCCGTGTGGTCGGCCAGCCGGTCGACGATGCGCGCCGAATTGCGCAGCCGGCGCAGCACCTGGATGATGAGCGCGAGCATTTCCGGCTCGCGCTCGCCCAGCCCCTGCTGTCTCAGCTGCTCGATTTCGTATTCGATGGCGCGCAGTTCCGCCTTGGCGCTGCTGCGGTACTGCACCTGCCTGCCGCGCGAAACGTCCAGCGCGATGCGGTTGAGCTCCAGCGACATCTTCACCAGGGCGTCGCGCATGAAGATCAGGCAGTCGTTGCCCGCCAGGGTGCGGCGCAGGGCCGCGTAGTCGGTATGCGTGGCCACCAGGGTGTCCAGCAGCTGGAGCATGTCCACGAACATGTTCCACAGCATGACGCGGCGCCGGTCGCCCACGCCCTTGCCGCGCGGCAGCGCGCGCAGCACCATGTCGCGCGCGGCCTGGTGCTTTTCCGTCATGACGGACTGGCGCTGGATCACGTCGCGGTAGCACTCGTCCAGATCGGTGGTTTCGTCGTAGAAGGCGGCGCGCGCGGCCACGTAGTCGGCGGTGGCGAAGAGCGCCACCGACATGGCCTGCTGCTCTTCGCGCAGCCACAGCAGGCGGCTGAAGCCCAGGCTGAACGCCACGTAGAACAGCGCGCCGCCCAGCGTGGCGGCCGCGTGGGCCAGCACCTCGTCGGGTTCGAGCGGCGAGTGCATGGTGAGCGTCATGAGGAGCAGGCCGGCGAAGCCGATCAGCCCGCCGCGCTTGCCGAACACCGTGAACATGGAATAGGCGAAGCACTGCGCGATGACCACCAGCCACAGCATCAGCGGGTAGGTGGAGGCCAGCCCGGTGACGATGACGGTGAAGGTGCCCAGCAGGGCGCCGCCCAGCATTTCGTTGATGCGGTGCCGGTGCGGCCCGCCGGGCTGGTCGATGATGGCCAGGCACTGGGCGCCGAAGGTGGCGACCAGCCCCGTGGTGTAGTGGCCGAGCAGGCCCCCCACGACCAGCACGGGCAGCAGCATGCCGACGCCCTGGCGCACTCCTCCGAAGAAATAGTGGCTGTAGAGGAAGCGGCGAATGCTGGCAATGCGCAAATCCATAAGCGGCGGCTCGCGTCGACGGGACGGCACAAGTATATAGACCGGCCGCCGGCTTGCGGCCGGCGCGGCAGCGGTTTTCGCGCGGGCGGCCCGGACGGGGCCGGGCGGCAGCCCGCGTCCGGCGACGGCAT
>NZ_LHSJ01000353.1:0-2107 GCF_001270295.1 Achromobacter sp. DMS1
CAGACAGTGGCATGGCTTGAAAATGGATGCGCCGCGCGCGGGACGCGGCGGAAAGGACCCAGGGCCGCAGGAGCGGGTCCGATGGCTCAAGACATGCATGATACCAATTGTTTCATTGGTGTGGCGCAGCATCGGCGCGCATTCGCGCCGGCCGGCGCCTTCCGGGCAGGACGGCCGCGCCGTTCGCGCCGGAGGCAGGGCGAACGGGCGGGCCCCGGCGGCAAGGGCCGGGCAAGGACGGTCTGGCGTGGAAGAAAAGTCAGGCGTGCCGGGCCGCGCGGCGGCGCTGGCGCACGCCCTCGGCCAGCGCGCGCAGCACGGGCAGGGTCTGTGTCCAGCCCAGGCAGGCGTCGGTGATCGACACTCCATGACGCAGCGGTTCGCCGGGCTTGAGGTCCTGGCGGCCTTCTTCGAGGTTGCTCTCGATCATGACGCCGGTGATGCGGGCGTCGCCGCCGGCGATCTGCGCCGCCACGTCCTGGGCGACGTCGATCTGGCGCAGGTGCGACTTGTTGGAGTTGGCGTGCGAGCAGTCCACCATGACCTGCTCGCGCTGGCCGGCCTTGCGCAGCGCCGCGCAGCAGGCGTCGATGCTGGCGGCGTCGTAGTTGGGGCCCTGCTTGCCGCCGCGCAGGATGACGTGCGTGTCCTGGTTGCCGCGGGTTTCGAAGATGGCGGCCATGCCCATCTTGGTCATGCCCATGAAGGCATGGCGGGCGCTGGCGGCCACCATGGCGTCGGCGGCGATCTGCACGCCGCCGTCGGTGCCGTTCTTGAAGCCGAGCGGGCAGCTCAGGCCGGAACTGAGCTGGCGGTGGCTGGGGCTTTCGGTGGTGCGCGCGCCGATGGCGCCCCAGGCGATCAGGTCGGCGATGTACTGCGGGCTCAGCAGGTCGAGGAATTCGGTGGCGATGGGCAGGCCCAGCGCGCTGATGTCGAGCAGCAGCCCGCGCGCGCGGCGCAGGCCCTCGTTGATGCGGAAGCTGCCGTCCAGGCGCGGGTCGTTGATGTATCCCTTCCAGCCCACCGTCGTGCGAGGCTTCTCGAAGTAGACGCGCATGACCACGAGCAGTTCGCCGGAAAGCTCGTCGGCCGCGCCGCGCAGCAGGCGCGCGTATTCCATGGCCTGGTCGTGGTCGTGGATGGAACAGGGGCCCACCACGACCACCAGCCGGTCGTCGCGCCCGTGCAGCACGTCGGCGATGGCCGCGCGGCTGCGTTCCACCAGCGCCTGCGTTTCCCGGGGCACGGGAAGCTCGTCCTGCAGCAGCGCGGGCGAGATGAGCGGGCGCACCGCGCTGATGCGGGTGCCGTCGATACGGGTGGTGTCCGGGGAGGAATCGGCCGCGCCGACCTCGCGGTCGTGCAGGGGATCGTCGATGCGGGTCAAGAGGAGCTCCGTGCCGTGGCTGCGCAAAACCGCCATTATCGCACCTGCGGACGTGACACATCGGGGGACGGAGTCGGCTTTCGGGATGAGCGGGCGTCCGCGGAAGCCGGCGGCGCGGGGGCGGCGGCGTTAATCCGGATGGACCCGTGGGCGGCCCGCCGGCTCGCGGTTTGCGCGAATGTGCATTAACCCCGCGCGCAATCGGGGCTGGATGGCGGCGAGTTGACGTAGGATGCGGAAATCAAGTACAGCAGGCGGCCGCCCAAACCGGCATCGCCGATCGAGGGGATCCGTGAATGCCTAGACTGCGACCGCGCTTTGCCCGGCGGATACTCGTGCTCAACGACCACCCCGTGGAGCTTGCGCTATTCCAGAACATGCTGGCGGCCATGGGCTACCGGCGCGTCATCGCGGCAAGCGACGCGGCGGCGACCGTTGCGGCGGTGGCGCGCCAGCCGCACGATGTCGTCATCAGCGACATCGCGACCGGCATTGCGGGCAGCGCGAGCCTGCTGACCGAGCTGCGCGGCATGGGCCGCGTGCCGCCGGTGATCTGGACCAGCGGGCTGGGCGAGGAGTTGCTGCAATCGCATGTGAGGCTTGCGCTGGAAGCGGGCAGCGCCTCGGTGCAGGCGCTGCCCATGCCGGTGTCGGCGGCCGTTTTGCAGGCGGCCATGGAGACGGCGCTCGAAAGCCTGGCGGCGTCTCAGGAGGCGG
>NZ_LHSJ01000354.1:0-1657 GCF_001270295.1 Achromobacter sp. DMS1
CACCCTGCGCCGCCAGCGCGATGGCGGTGGCCCGGCCGATGCCGGAAGACGCGCCGGTCACCACGGCCACCCGGCCGTGCAGATCTCTCCTGCCAGCGTTCGCGTGCTGCATGCCTGCCTCCGATGGCGGACCCCGGCCGCGGAAACCGGACCGCCCCCGCGCCCGGGCCGCAATTCCCGTCTGGAAACCGTCCAGTCCCTAGCTTAGCGCCGCGTCCGGCGGGGACACAACCGTTCGTTTCACTTGCGTTTTTGGCGGTAATCGAACAAAAACAATCTTCAAAAAGGGCGTTATTTTTCGCTTTTGTTGTTTTATGATACGAGCATGACTCTCAATCCCAGACAAAGCGCCTTGATCGAAATGGTGCGCGCCCAGGGCTCGGCCTCTATCGAGGAACTGGCCAGGCGTTTCGGCGTCACGCTGCAAACCGTGCGGCGGGACGTGCATTTTCTGTCGGAAGCCGGCCTGCTGTCGCGCTTTCACGGCGGCGTGCGCATCGAGGCCTCCACCATCGAAAACATCGCCTACCGTAAGCGGCAGGGCCTGCACGCGGCCGGCAAGCAGCGCATCGCCGAGGCGGTGGCGCGCGCCGTGCCCGACGGCTGTTCGCTCATCATCAACATCGGCACCACCACCGAGGCCATCGCGCGCGCGCTGCTGCGCCATCGCGGATTGCGGGTCATCACCAACAACCTGCACGTGGCCGACATCCTGTCCGATAACCCCGATTGCGAAGTCATCGTGGCCGGCGGCGTGGTGCGCTCGCGCGACCGCGGCATCGTGGGCGAGGCCACCATGGACTTCATCCGCCAGTTCAAAGTGGACATCGGGCTGATCGGCATCTCGGGCATCGAGGCCGACGGCACGCTGCGCGATTACGACTTCCGCGAAGTGCGGGTGTCGCGCACCATCATCGAACAGTCGCGCGAAGTCTGGCTGGCCGCCGACAGCAGCAAATTCCAGCGCCAGGCCATGGTGGAGCTGGCGCACATTTCCGAGATCGACCGCTTCTTCACCGACGCCCATCCGCAAGAGCCGCTGGCCCAGGTGCTGGCCGACGCGGGCGTGCGATGCGAAGTGGCCGCCGACCCGGCCCCGCAGAACGCCTGACACCGCCCCGCGCGACCGAACCCAGATCCTGCTTCGCGGGCGCCGCCCGCCTCCCGACCGACATGAACCAGACCCCCGCCTCCGTCACCCCTCCCGACCGCAAGCGCCTGCTCGCGCAGCTCGACAACACGCCTTCGTGGGACGTCATCGTCATCGGCGGCGGCGCGACCGGGCTCGGCACGGCGGTGGACGCCGCCGCGCGCGGCTTCCGCACCCTGCTGATCGAGGCCGCCGACTTCGCCAAGGGCACTTCCAGCAAAGCCACCAAGCTGGTCCATGGCGGAGTGCGCTACCTGGCCCAGGGCAACGTCAGCCTGGTGCGCGAGGCCCTGCACGAACGCGGCCTGCTCAACCGCAACGCGCCGCACCTGGTATGGCCACTGGGCTTCGTGGTGCCGGCCTACAACCTGCTCGACCAGCCCTTCTACGGCATCGGCCTGAAGATGTACGACATGCTGGCCGGCAAGCTCAACCTGTCGCCCAGCCGCTGGCTGTCGCGCCGCGAAACGCTGGCCAACGCGCCCACGCTGGCCGAGCGGGTCGGCG
>NZ_LHSJ01000355.1:0-1578 GCF_001270295.1 Achromobacter sp. DMS1
CAAAACCACCACGCCGCAACCCGGCGATGTTGATGCGCCGGTCGCCGCGGACCGACAGTCCGATCCCGGTGCTGTTTGGCACGCGGACGATCAAGAGCCGAACTGCGTCTGGTTCGGCGATGTGCTCGCCCGCCGCCCAGGCGCGCAGGCGCTTTTCCCATTCGGCCAGCGCGTGCGGCGCATAGCCCGCCTTGTAGGCGGTGCTGGCGCGCATCAGCCGCACGTAGGCGAAGCTGCCCGTGCGGTCGGCAATGGAAGGGTAGTCGTCGCTGTCCGTGTATACCGTGGCGGCGCCGCGCTGCCGCGCCAGCGCCAGGTATTCCGGGCAGGCAAAACTGGGATGCCGCACGTCCAGCGCGTGGCGCAGCGCGATTCCGTCCACGGCGTCGGGAAGCTGGTCGAGAAAGGCGCCGAAATCGCCGGCGTCGAACACCTTGGTCGGCGCGAACTGCCATACGATGGGACCCAGCTTCGGGCCCAGCTCGGCGATGCCGCTGTGCACGAAGCGGCGTATGGATTCGCCCGCCTCGGCGAGCTTGCGGCGGTTGGTGGCGTAGCGCGAGGCCTTGAGGGTGAACACGAAGCCCGCGGGCGTCTCATCGCGCCATTTGGCGTAGGTGGCGGGTTTCTGGGCGCCGTAGTAGGTGCCGTTGACTTCGATGGCCGTCAGCCGGCTGCTCGCGTATTCCAGCTCGCGGCCCTGGGGCAGGCCCTCGGGGTAGAAGGTGCCGCGCCAGGGCTCGTAGGTCCAGCCGCCGATGCCGACGCGGATGGCGCCGGCGCGCGGCGCGGGGTTGCGGGAAGTCACGGGTTGCGCCTCCTTCCTGGTGGGGGGCCGGCCATCCGGGGGCCGGCCATCCGGGGGCCGGCCATCTGGGGGCCGGCCATCCGGGGCCGGCCGTCGGGCTACTGTATCGCCGGCCGGCGCGGCAAAGGGTAACAAAGGAAAAAAAGCGGTACGCGGCCCGCCGCGCCACGGCGGACGCTTTTGCGCTATGGTGGGTGTCCCCGTGTTTCCTAAGGCGCATGCCGTTCCGTTTCCGATGCCCCATCGCCATTTTCGCCCGGACCCGTCCGCTCGCGTCCCGAGCTTTCCCGACCGCGAGGCGGCCTGATGCCGGCGGAAGAAGGGTTTTTCGCATCGCTGGGCGGCATGATCGGCGGCGCGCTGCGCAGCGTGGTCGCCGGCCTGAAGTGGCTGCTGGGCGGGCTGGGCGAGGCGCTCGGCGACTTCTTTTCCGGCCTGTCCAGCGCCCTGGGCATGAGCCCCTCCCTCTTTCATTTCGCGCTGCTGGCGCTGGGGCTGACGTTTCTGTGGGCGGCGGTCAAGGCGCTGCTGCGCAGCGCGTTCCTGGCCTGCCTGTTCTGGCTGGTGCTGGCCGTGCTGCTGCTGGGCGGGCTGATCGGGGCGTGAGGCCGCGCGGGCCCGCTACGTCATCTGCCTGAGCAACCGGGCCAGGCGCTTGACCAGGGCGGGGTAGCGGCTGGCGTCCGTGTTGCCGTAGCCCAGCACCAGGCCGTTGTCTTCGGGGCGCGGCGCCAGCGCGAACGATGACAGCGCGCCCGGGTTCATGCCCG
>NZ_LHSJ01000356.1:0-474 GCF_001270295.1 Achromobacter sp. DMS1
CGCTCGACGTCCACCGGCGCAGCCGCTGGCAGCCGGCCCAGCACCTCCTGCGTGGCCGGGTCCTGCACGTCCAGGGCGGCCTGACTCCGGCCGGCGGTCCACTGACCGTCGATAAAGAGAAGCAATTCCGGATATTGCATGATCAGTCCGCCTTGGGAATATGACTGGTTTCAATAACCTCCGCCCAGCGCTCGGTCTGGCTGCGGATATGATCGGCGAAGTCCCGGGGCGAGCCGGTCAGCGGAAACTGTCCCAGCTTCCGCAGGACCTCGCGAGCCTGCGGCGCGCTCATGGCCCGGTTTATCGCCGCGTTGAGCCGCTGCGTGACGTCGGCAGGCAGGCCCGCGGGCGCCAGCACGCCGTTCCAGGGCTCGGCCGAGAAACCCGGAATGCCAGCGGCCTCGGCCACGGTGGGCAGGTCCGGCGCAATCGGCGAAGGACGGGCACTGGCAATGGCCAGGGCGCGCAATTTGC
>NZ_LHSJ01000036.1:0-21955 GCF_001270295.1 Achromobacter sp. DMS1
CCGGGCCCGCGAATCCGCGATGCGGCGGGCGGGCTTCGCCAGCCGGCCCGCGCCGCGCTAAGATCGGCGGGCTGGAAGTTTCGCCTGACTGGAGTCTCTCATGCCCTTGACCATGTACCAGGCCAGCGTGCCTGCCTTCGTGCGCGGCCTGAACGTGCTGTCCGCGCTGCTCGAAAAAGCCGCCCGCCATGCCGCCGATGCAGGCATCGACCCGGCCGGACTCGTCGGCGCGCGGCTCGCGCCCGACATGTATCCGCTGTCGGGCCAGATCCAGCGCGCCAGCGACACCAGCAAGTTCGCGGTGCAGCGGCTGTCGCTGGTGGACGCGCCGAAGTTTCCCGACGAGGAAAAGACGCTGGAGGAACTGCGGCAGCGCATCGCCGGCACCCTGGCCTATGTCCAGAGCGTGCCCGCGGAAAAGTTCGAGGGCACCGAAACCCGCCCCATCGTCCTGAACTTCGGCGAGTTCAAGCCCAGCTTCCAGGGCGACGCCTATCTGCTGAGTTTCGCCCTGCCGAACTTCTATTTCCATGTCACGACGGCCTACGCCATTCTGCGCCACGCGGGCGTGAAGATCGGCAAGCTCGACTACCTGGGGCCGTATCCCGCCTGAAGAAGGGCGCTCAGGCGGGCGGGCGCATGTCGGCCATGGCCTCGGCGATGCGCCGCGGCGCGGCGGGGCGCGCATACATGCGTTGCACGTATGCGCGCAGGTTGGGAAAGCCGCCCAGCAGCCCAGCATGCTCGCCCCAGTCCAGCGTGTAGGCGGCAATGCAGTCGGCAAAGCTGATGCGGTCGCCGGCGACGAACGGCCTGCCTTCCATATGGCGCTCGAGTACGGCCGCCATGTCGGCGAAATCTTCCCCGGCCCGCGGAATGTCGGCCGCGATGCGCTTGTGCTCCGGGTAGACGAACGTGTTGCGGGCGATCCGCCAGAGCGGCTGTTCGAGCTCGGTCACCGCAAAGAGCGCCCATCGGTACGCTTGCGCCCGCTGCCCGAGGTCGTCCGGCATGAGCCCTTTGTCGCGGTATTTTTCCGCCAGGTAGATCACGATGGCGGCCGACTCCGTAATGACCTGGTCGCCGTCCACCAGCACCGGCAGCTTGCCCGCGGGGTTGAGGCGCAGGAAGTCCGCACGCCGGTTCTCGCCCGCCAGCAGGTTGACGGGCACGAAATCGAATTCCAGGCCGAGCTCCCGCAAGGCCCACAGCGCACGCAGCGACCGCGTCGGGCCCAGCCCGTACAGCGTCATCATCGCGCATCTCCCGTTGCGCCGGCGGGCTTGGCGTTTCCCATTTCCGCGCACATGCGGGCCATGCCCTCGCGGATTTCCTCGGGCGAGAGATCCTGCTTGTGCGTGGCCAGCGACCAGCGATGGCCACAGGGGTCCACCACCTGGCCGTAGCGGTCGCCCCAGAACATGTCGGTCGCCGGCATGGTGACCTGGGCGCCGGCGTCGACCGCCTGCTTGATGGCGGCGTCCACGTTTTCCACGTACAGGTGCAGGGTCACGGGCGAGCCCTTGAGCGCCTTCGGCCCCAGGCTGCCGCACGAGGGAAAGTCATCCGACAGCATGAGGGCCGAGTCGCCGATGCGCAGCATGGCGTGCATGACCTTGCCGTCGGGCCCGGGCAGCAGCGAGAGTTGCTCGGCGTTGAACGCCGTCTTGTAGAAGTCGATGGCCGCGGCCGCGCCTTCGCACACCAGGTGCGGCGTCAGCGTATGCATGCCTTCGGGAATGGGGCGGGTTGCGGGTCTGGACATGTCTGTCTCCTTTGGCTGCGGCGCGCGCCCGGTTCCGGGCCCGGCGGCCGGAATGCGGGCTCAGTCGCCCACCAGTGTGGAAAAGCCGCCCCAGCACATGCGCTTGGCGTCGAAGACGCCTTCGCATTGCGTGCCGGAGATGCGGCTGTCGTTCATGACTTTGGCGTTGATGCGGTCGCGCTCGGCGCGGCTGGCGTAAGTGATCCACGAGAACACCACGCTTTCGCCCGGCTGCGCGCCGGCGGCCGCGGCGAAGGAGGCGCAGCCGTGCTGCGGGTCGAGGTCGACTCCCACGCATTCGCGGAAGTCCAGCGCCCCGTGCTCCAGCCAGACCGTGCGCGCCTGTTCGGCGAGCGCCTGGTACTCCTGCAGCTTCGCCGTGGGAACGCAGAGCAGAAAACCGTCCACGTATTTCTTTTCCATGCTTGTCTCCTGAGGGTCGTATGCGCGCCGGCGGGCCCCGCGCCCGCCCGGCGGCATTCCGGGATGGCATGGCGTCACTCTATCGGGATTCGGGCGGGACTCCGATAGGCGATTGCGACATTCTTGCGGGTGGATTGCGACAGGCTTGCGGCGTATGCTAGGCGCATGAAAAACGTCGCTTTCCTGCTGCCTGCGGGCGCGAACATCGCTGCGCTCGAAACAGCCAGGCACGGCTTCATCGTCGCCAACGAATACCGCGCCGCGCGCGGCCTGCTGCCCGGCTTCCAGGTGCGCACCCTGGCGGTCGAGCGCGAGGTCAGCCTGGACGGCGGGCGCATCACGGTGCAGGCCGACGCCACGCTGGACGAGGCGGGCGCGGTCGATATCTGCATCGTTCCGCCGCTGCAGGGCGCCATTTCGGATGCGGTGCTGAACAACCGCGAAACCGTCGCGTGGCTGGCGCGGCACCACCGCCAGGGCGGGGAGGTGGCCAGCCTGTGCCTGGGCGCCGCGCTGCTGGCGGCCGCCGGCCTGCTCGACGGGCAGGAGGCGGTCGTGCACTGGGCGGCGCAGAACCTCTATGCCAACCTGTTTCCGTCGGTGCAATGGGTGACGGACCGCGTCGTCATGGCCGGCAACGGCGTCTACACCAGCGGCGGCTCGTTCTCGGCCGCGCACCTCGTGCTGCATCTGGTCGAAAAGTACACCGACCGCGACACAGCGATCTGGTGCGCCAAGTTTTTCCAGCTCGACTGGAGCCGCCAGAGCCAGCTGCCTTTCGCGGTGTTCATGGGCAGCAAAGACCACGCGGACCAGGTGGTGCGCGCCGTCCAGGCGTACATCGAGGGCAGTTATCCCGAAAAGATCGCCGTGGACGAGCTGGCCAGCCGCCACGCCATGGGCCGCCGCACGCTGGAGCGGCGGTTCCGGCAGGCCACGGGGCACAGCATCGTCGAATATTTGCAGCGCGTGCGGGTGGAGGCGGCCAAGCAGCGGCTGGAATCCACGCGCAAGAGCGTGGCCGAGGTCATGTACGAAGTGGGCTACAACGACACCAAGGCGTTCCGCGAAATATTCAGCAAGTATTGCGGCCTGTCGCCCGTGAGCTACCGCGAGCGCGACCAGTAGGGCGGGCCGGCACGCCCGGCGTGCGCCCGCGCTCAGGGCAGGGCGGAGTCGGCGGCTCGGATACCAGCGCGTGAAACGCGCCGCGCCGTACAGGGCGGCGACCGTGGCCGCCACGGCCAGCGCCGGCGAGAGATGCCGCCCAGCAGCGCCATGTCGGCCGCCGCCATGACCGCGAACGCCGCCGCCCAGGCTCCCGTCACCACATAGTTCATGCGGCGGTAGCGGCGGTTTTTCCAGACATATTCGGGCTCGCGCTCGCGCGCGTATTCCAGGGTGAACGGGCGCCGCAACAGCATGGTCAGCAGCACGACCGCCAGCATGCCGCCATCGACCCGCAGGCGCGCCTCGGCCACGGACCAGCCGTCGCCGCCGGCCATGGGCGCATAGAGCATCAAGCCGGCCAAGAGCAGGAAGGAGCCGCTTTCCAGCGGCTTGACCCGGCGTTCGGGGCTGACCCAGTCGCGCAGCAGCAGGCAGGCGGCCGCCGCCGCCCCCGCCGCCAGGCCCTCGAGCAGCGCGCCCACGCTGCGCTCCAGGACGGCGAACACGGCGAAAGGCGCGAACGCCAGCACGATATCCATCTTCTTTTCCCCCTGGCCCCTTCCTCCAACCCGGCCAGCGTGCGGGAAACGGCGCGATTCGCCTATCGGCCATGCGGCCCTGCCGCTTGGGACGAGGGCGGCATGCCCTCGTCTTTCCGGATGGCGCGCATGCTTACTGCAGCGTCCGCGACGCCGGCACCGGGCGGTCGCCGGAGATGGTGGTGCGGTGCAGCTCGCGGTCGAAGCCGTCATAGTCGTTCATGGCCAGGTGCTGCGTGCAGCGGTTGTCCCAGACCGCGAGCGAACCGGGCGACCAGCGGAAGCGGCAGGTGAATTCCGGGCGCGCCGCGTGCTGGTACAGGAACTGGAGCAGCGGCTCGCTTTCTTCCTGGGTCATGCCGTCGAACCGCAGCGTGTAGGTGCTGTTCACGTACAGCGCCTTCCTGCCGGTGGCCGGGTGCACGCGCACCACCGGGTGCACGACCTCGCTGCTGGCGCGCTCGTCGGTGCGCACGTCCATCTTGTGGGCCGGGTCGCCGTTGTTCACCACCGCGCCGCCGGCGCCATAGGAGCGCACCGCGCTGTGCACCGCGCCCAGCCCGTCCAGCACCTGCTTGAGCCGGTCGGACAGGGTTTCGTAGGCGCGGTACATGTTCGCCCACATCGTGTCGCCGCCGTAAGGCGGGATCACGCGGCCGTACAGCGCCGAGCCCAGCGGGGGCTTTTCCGAGTAGCTCATGTCCGAATGCCACAGGCCGCCGAAATTGCGCCGCGTCTTTTCCGCCTTGCCCTTCATGACGGGCAGAATGGTGGGAAAGCCGTCCAGCGCACGCACGAAGGGCACTTCCAGCAGCTCGCCGAAGCGCGAGCTGAATTCCACGTGCTGCCGCGGCGTGAGGTTCTGGTCGCGGAAGAAAATCACCAGATGCTCGTGCAGCGCGCTGCGCACTTCCTCGAACTGCTCGTCCGGGAGCGGGCGCGACAGGTCGACGCCGCGGATTTCCGCGCCCAGCGCGCCCGCGATGGGGTGGATTTCCAGATGCCGATAGGTGTTCATGCGTGTCTCCTTTCTCATTGAAGCCTGATGTGGGCGGTGCGCACCAGGGCGCCCCATCTGTCGGTTTCGCTGGCGATGTAGCGGCGGAAGTCGGCGGGGCCGGCGGCGGAGATCACGCCGCCCATGTCGGCGATCTGCCTGCGCACGTCGGGCTGCTCGCGCACCGCCCGCAGCTCGCGGTCCAGGCGGTTGCACGATGGGCTGGGGGCGTGGCCGCCGGCGCCAGCACCCCGAACCAGCCCGAGATCTCGTAGCCGGGCAGCCCCGCCTCCGGCCATGGTCGCACGTCGGGCAGCTTCGGGCGAGCGCGCGGCGCTCGTGATGGCCAGGGCCCGCAGCTTGCCCGCTTTCACCAGCTGCAGGGCCGAGGGCATGTTGTCGAACATGCATCGGCACTGGCCGGCCACCGTGTCGTTCAGGCCGGGCGCGCTGCCGCGGTACGGCACCTGCGTCAGGCGCACGCCGGCCGTCGCGGCGAACAGCTCGCCCGCCAGGTGCAGCGACGTGCCCGTGCCCGGCGTGGCGTAGTCCAGCGGCTGGGGCGATTGCTTCGCGTAGGCGATCAGCTCCCGCACGGTGCGCGCCGGCAGGGCGGGATTGACCACCAGCAGGTTCGGCACGCTCATCAGCAGCGTTACCGGCGCCAGGTCGCGCTGCGGCTGGTAGGGCAGGTCGGGGTAGAGCGCCGGATTGATGGAGATGGGGCCGATATTGCCCATGACGATGGTGTAGCCGTCGGCAGGCTGTTTCACGGCATAGTCGGTGCCGACGTTGCCGCCGGCCCCGGCCTTGTTTTCCACGATGACCGGCTGACCCAGCCGCTCGCCCAGCTTGTGGCTGACCAGGCGGGCGAGCATGTCCGTGGAGCCGCCGGGCGGATACGGCACGATCATTTGATGGGCTCCGAGGGCCTGGGGCGCCGGCCGCGGCCGGGCCCGGGCTACAGGCGCAGGCCAGGCCGGCCGCCAACGCGAGGGCAAAACGTTTCATGCATGTCTCCTTCCCTGGCTCGCGGTCTTGCCGCGGGCTCTGTTTACGTGTATTGTTCACCTAGTGAACGTAATGTTTGTCAGGTGAACGATTGAAGAATAATAGATCGATCCAGCGCTGTCTATCCATCATCCGGGCCTTTCGCGGCAGGGGCAGGCCCACGCTGGCCGAACTGGCCCGCGCGGTCGAGCTGCCGCACGCCACCGTGCTGCGGTTTCTGCAGACGCTGGAAGAAGAGGGCTACGCCGCGCGCGAAGACAGCCGCTGGCGGCTGACGCCGCAGGTGTTCGAGCTGGGTTTCGCGGCCATGGACAGCCTGGGGGTCACCGAAGCGGTGCAGGAAATCCTGCAGGGCCTGGCCGACGCCTACTCGGGCACGTCGAACCTGGGCGAGGCCAACCCCGAAGGCGTCATCATCATCGGGCGCGCCATGGCGCCGGCCGAGCGCCGCCGGCTGGTGGTCATGAACCTGCGCGTGGGCAGCGTGCTGCCCCCGGCCAGCGCGCTGGCCGGGGGCTGCGGCCTGGCGCCGGGGCAATGGAGCCGGTTCGATTATCCGACAGCAACCAGGTTTCGGTGGCGGTGCCGGTGCCCGGGGCCGGATCGCGCGTGCTGTCGTGGGCATCTCCGTGGCGGCCTCCGAGGTCGAGGGCGGCCGCCTGGAAGACGACATGGTTCCCGCCCTGCAGCGCGCCGCGGAAGTCGGCGGGCGTGATCCGTGTGGGAGTGGTGTAGGGCGCGCCGGCGCGCCCGGCGCGCGCGGCGCATCCGCGCCGGCCGGGCCGGGTTCAGGCGCGCTTTTCCGCGCGAGGTTGAAGGCCGCGGCGGCGGCGACGAGCGCCTTGAAAGCGGCTTCGTCGATCTCGTCGCCCTCGCGGATGTCGATGGCGCGCCGCGTGTTGCCGTCCAGGCTCGCATTGAAAAGCCCCGCGGGGTCGGCCAGCGCGGCGCCCTGGGCGAAGGTCAGCTTCACCGTGTGTTTGTAGGTTTCGCCGGTGCACAGGATGCCGGCATGCGACCACACCGGCACGCCGCGCCATTTCCATTCTTCCACGGCCTGCGGGTCGGCCTGCAGGATGAGCGCGCGCATCCGGGCCAGCGCCGCGCCGCGCCAATCGCCCAGCTCGCGGATGCGGGCGTCGATCAGGCGGGAAGGATCTGGGCCCTGGGCGTTGCGGCTCGGTTTTTCCATGTGCGTTCTCCAGCAGCCGGGGCGCGGCTTTTCGCGGACCACCTTGCCATGGCGGCGGCGCGGAATCAAGCGGCGCGCTTGCGCCGCCCGCCGAAGGCGCCCGAGGCCACGGCCTTCAGCAGGCGCTGGAAAGCGGGGCAGCGCAAATGGCTGGGCGCGGGGCAGGCGGCGGCGTGGCGCAGGCCATCGCGCATGGCGCTCAGGCGGCGGATGGCGCGGTCGAGCTGGTCGCTTGGCGGCCAGCACGGCCCGATCGATGCTGGGCTCGCCGTCGGGCGAGAACATGCTGCCGATCTCGTCCAGCGACAGCCCCGCCGCGCGCCCCAGTCCGATCAGCGCCAGCTTTTGCAGCACGGCCGCCTCGTATTGCCGCCGCAGGCCGCGGCGGCCGATTGAGGCGATCAGGCCCTTTTCTTCGTAATAGCGCAGCGTGGAGGCGGGGATGCCGGTTTGCCGCGCCACTTCGGCTATGTCCAGGTGCGTCATGCGCTTGACCTCAAGTCGGCTTGAAGTTGCAGACTATCCCCATTCCGCTCCGCGCGCATCTTTCCGCGCGCCGGCCGGCGGGTCGAACGCACAGACAGGGAGCCTGAGCCATGTGGGATGAACGCTATGCCGCCGCGGATTACGTCTACGGCACCGAACCGAACGATTTCCTGGCCGAGCACGCGGGCCTGCTTGCCGGACCCGTGCTGAGCGTGGCCGAGGGCGAGGGGCGCAATGCCGTTTTCCTGGCCGAGCGGGGCCTGGACGTGCTGGGCGTGGACGGCTCGCCCGTCGGCCTGGAAAAGGCGCGTAGACTCGCCGCGGCCCGGGGCGTGGAAATCCGCACCGAAGTCGCCGATCTTGCCCGCTACGAACCGCCCGCCCTGGCGTTCGGCGGCGTGGCGTGCATCTTCGCGCATCTGCCGTCGGCCAGCCGCAAGCGGCTTAACCGGCTGCTCGCGCGGTCGCTGCGCCCAGGCGGCGTCGTCCTGCTCGAAGCTTACGCGCCGGGCCAGATCCGCAACCGGACCGGCGGGCCCAGGGATCCGGACATGCTGATATCCCGCGCGGCGCTGGAGCAGGAGTTCCCGGGTTGCGAGATTGTGCTGTCCCGGGAGCTGGAACGCGAGGTGGTCGAGGGCCGGTTCCACACCGGGCGGGCCTGCGTGGTGCAGTTCATCGCCCGCAAGCCGGCGTCCTGAGCGCAGGCGCGCGCTTTACTCCTGGATGTCCGGCTCGACCAGCATGGCCAGCTGGGCCAGCGATTCCTGCCAGCCCAGATAGCACATCTCCACCGGGATCGCCTCGGGCAGGCCCTCCTGCACGATGTTCAGCTCGGTGCCGCAGGCCACTTTGCGCAGCGTGACGGTGGCCTGCATGCTGCCCGGCAGGCTGGGGTCGTCGAATTGGTCCGTGTAGCGGATGCGTTCGCCGGGCACGAGTTCCAGGTATTCCCCGCCGAACGAATGGGCCTGGCCATTGCCGAAATTGCGGAACGACATTCTGTACCGGCCGCCGACCCTGGCCTCCAGCTCATGGACCTGGCAGGTGAAGCCGTGCGGGGGCAGCCACTTGGCCACCGCATCGGGTTCGAGGAAGGCGCGGTAGACGCGCTCGGGCGGCGCGCGCAGCACACGGTGCAGGGTTACGGTTCCAGTCGCCATGATGATTCTCCTCCGTCGACAAGTTGAACGTACTGCCGCGACAGACCAGTAGACCGGAAATCGGCGGGCGCTGTCCAGGGATACGCGCGGAGACGGGCCGCCGCGGCGTTATATTCTTTCGCTGCGGCCGCGAGGGCCGCTTTTCTCTCGAAAAGGTTCCATGCGCTGGTCTTCCGGGTTGCCGTTTTTTTTTCGCCGGCTTGGGCTGCCGGCTTCCGCATGCGGCCGGCTGGTCTGCGCCGCCGCGCTGGCGGCCGTCGCGGGGATGCATGGCGCGCGGGCCGCGCCGGCCGGGACGGATGACGCCATCCGGCAGGTTGCCCAGGAGGCGATGCGGGAGCATGGCATCGCGGGCATGGCCATCGGCGTGCGGCATGGCGGCGAGGCGCGCTTCTACAACCTGGGCGTGGCCTCGCTGCGCACGCAGCAGAAAGTGACCAGCGACACGCTGTTCGAAGTGGGCTCCATCAGCAAGACCTACACCGCGACCCTGGCCGCCTACGCGCAGACGCAGGGCCGGCTGGCGCTGAAGGATCCGGTGCAGAAGTTCGTGCCCGAGCTGCGCGGCAGCCCGTTTGGAAAACTGACCCTGATCCACCTGGGCACGCACACGGGCGGCGGCTTTCCGCCGCAGGTGCCGGACGGCGTGCGCACCCGCGCCCAGCTGCTCGCCTACCTGAAGGCATGGCGGCCGTCATATGCGCCCGGCACGCGCCGCACCTACGCCAACCCCAGTATCGGCATGCTGGGCGAGGCCGCGGCGCGGGCCCTGGACCGGCCGTTCGACCTGGCGATGGAGCAGGACCTGTTCCCGGCGCTCGGCCTGGCGAGCACGTTTCTCGCGGTGCCGCCCGACCGCCAGGAAAGCTATGCGCAGGGCTACGACGCGCAGGCCAAGCCGGTGCGGCTCACGCCCGGCGTGCTGGGCGCCCAGGCCTATGGCGGTGAGCACCAGCGCCGCGCGACCTGCTGCGCTTCGTGGACGCCAATCTCGGCCTGGCGCCTGGCCTGGACCCCAGGCTGCGGCGCGCGCTGGCGGCCACGCACGTGGCCTATTACCAGGTGGACGGCATGATGCAGGACCTGGCCTGGGAGCAGTACGCCTGGCCCGCCCGGCTCGAGACGCTGATCGCCGGCAACGCGCCGGACATGGCGGCCCGCACGCACGAGGCCAGGGCACTGGATGGCCACCGCGCCGCAGGCGTCGGCGTGGATCAATAAAACCGGCTCCACCAACGGCTTCGGCGCCTACGTGGCGTTCGTGCCCGCCGCGCAGACCGGCATCGTTATCCTGGCCAACCGCAACTGGCCCAACGAGGCGCGCGTGCGGCTCGCCTACCGCATCATGGAGCTGCTGCGCTGAGCCGCCCGCCCGCGTCAATCGGTCGCGCAGCGCCCGCCGCGCGGCCGGCGATAATGCCGCTCCATGAACTATCAATTGCTCGTGTTGCTGCACGCCGCGGCCGTGATGGCCTGGGTGGGCGGATCGCTTTTCGTGTCCCTGTATCTGCTGTCGGCCCCGCACCGCGATGGCGACGAGGCGCCGCGCGGGCGCGGCATGCTGCCCCGCCTGCGGCGCTGGAACCTCTGCGTCACCACGCCGGCCATGGCGCTTGCGTGGCTGCTGGGTCTTCACCTGGCGTTCTCGGTGGGCTGGTTCGCCATGAAATGGATCTGGGTCAAGGCGGGCTGCGCGCTGGCGCTGTCGGCGCTGCACGGCGTACAGAGCGCCGCGCTGCGGCGCATGGCGCAAGGCGGCGCAAGGCGCGCGCCGCTGGCCGATCTGTATGCGCCGCTGACCGTGGTGCTGGCGGCCGCCATCGTCACGCTGGTGGTGGTCAAGCCTTTCTGAACGCAAGCATCTCGCCGCCCTGGCATATTGCCGCCGCGCATATGCAAAGGCGGGCGTAATAAGGACTCAACCAGCGAATCGTTCACGCTCGGCGCCGCGCTGCCTAGAATCGTCTCTCCCTGGATTGGGTTGACCGAGAGGCGATTCCGAGATGATTTCCCCCTTTTTCAAGCGCCTGCTGGGCGCGGCGCTGGCGGCGGCCGCCATGTTCCACGGCCCGGCGTTTTCCGCCGACAACCGGCCTCTCAAGGTGGGCGTGCGCGGCGGCGTGGACGAGCAGATATGGGAGGTGGTGGCGCAAGTCGCCAAGAAGAACGGTCTGGCCGTGGAGCCGGTCGTCATCACCGGCACGGCCAGCCCGAACGAGGCGCTCAATAACGGCGACCTCGACGCCAACGCGTTCCAGCACATTCCTTTCCTGAAAGACCAGATCCGGCAGCGCGGCTACAAGCTGGTGTCCGTGGCCAACACCCTGATCTCTCCCATTGCGTTCTACTCCCGGAAATACAAGTCGCTGGAAGCGCTGCCGCAGGGCGCCAAGGTGGGCATCCCCAACGATCCGAGCAACCAGACGCGCGCGCTGGTCGTACTGCGCGACCACGGGCTCGTCACGCTGCGCGACGGCTTCGACCCCTACACCGGCACGGCCACGCTGGCCGACGTGACGTCCAATCCGCGCAAGCTGGAGTTCGTGGAAAGCGCCTCGGTGGTGCTGGCGCGCTCGCTGCCCGACGTGGACGCGGCGGCCATCGTCAACAGCTTCGCCTACCAGGCCGGCCTCATCGCCACGCGCGACGGCATTGCCGTGGAGAAGAAAGAGAACAACCCCTACGTCAACATCATCGCCGTGCGCGAGGCCGACAGGAACGCGCCCTGGGTGCCGGAGCTGGTGCGGGCCTATCACTCGGACGAGGTCCGGCAGTTCATCCTGAGCAAGTACGAAGGCTCGGTCATCCCCGTTTTCTGAGGCCGGGCGCGCCATGATGCAAAACGAGCTTCCCGCCGCCGCGGTGGCGGCGGACGATGCCGCGCCGCCTGTCGCGCCCCACATCGTGTTCGAGGGTTTGCGCAAGCACTATCAGGGCGCCCGGGGCCGGGTGACCGCGCTCGACGACGTGTCGTTCGCCATCGGCCGGGGAGAGATCTTCGGCATCATCGGCCGCAGCGGGGCCGGCAAATCCACGCTGCTGCGTTCCATCAACATGCTGGAGCGCCCCGACGGCGGGGCCGTGCGCATCGACGGCACCGACGTGGGGCGGCTGGACGAAAACGCGCTGGTGCGGCTGCGCCGGCGCATCGGCATGATCTTCCAGCATTTCAACCTGCTGTCGGCCAAGACGGTGACCGAGAACGTGGCTTTGCCGCTGCGCGTGGCCGGCGTGAAGCCGGCGAGGCGCGGCGCGCGTGAGGCGCTGCTGGAGCTGGACGGGCTGGGCGGCAAGGCCGACGTCTACCCGGCCAAGCTGTCGGGCGGGCAGAAGCAGCGCGTGGGCATCGCGCGGGCGCTGGTCCACGATCCCGAGATACTGCTGTGCGACGAAGCCACTTCCGCGCTGGACCCCGAAACCACGCAATCCATTCTGGCGCTGCTGCGCGACATCAACCGCAAGCTGGGGCTGACGGTGGTGCTCATCACGCACGACATGGCGGTCATCCGCGAAGTCTGCCACCGTGTGCTGGTGCTGGATGCCGGGCGGGTGGCGGAAGAAGGCGAGGTCTGGCGCGTGTTCGGACCTCGGCGCGCACCAGCTTGCCGCCGCCGCCCGCGATGTCTTCCATGCCCTGCACGATGCCGCGCCGGGAGGAAAGATCGCCCATGACGTTGCCGGTGAAATCCTCCGGCGTTTCCACCTCCACATGCATCACCGGCTCCAGCAGCACCGGGTCGGCGCGGCGCATGCCTTCGCGAAAGGCCATGGCGGCGGCCATGCGGAACGCGTTTTCGTTGGAGTCCACGTCGTGGTAGGAACCGAAGAAGAGCGTCACCTTCACGTCCACCACGGGGTAGCCCGCCAGCACGCCGGCGTTGAGCGCCTCGCGTATGCCCTTGTCCACGGCCGGGATGAATTCGCGCGGCACCACGCCGCCCTTGATGGCGTCCACGAACTCGTAGCCCTTGCCGGGCTCCTGGGGCTCCAGCTTGAGCACCACATGGCCGTACTGGCCTCGGCCGCCAGACTGCTTGACGAACTTGCCTTCGACCTCGTCACAGGTCTTGCGTATGGTTTCGCGGTAGGCGACCTGGGGCTTGCCCACCGTGGCCTCGACCCCGAACTCGCGCTTCATGCGGTCGACCAGGATCTCCAGGTGCAATTCGCCCATGCCCGAAATGATGGTCTGCCCGGACTCCTCGTCGGTGCGCACGCGGAACGATGGGTCTTCCTGGGCCAGGCGCCCCAGCGCGATGCCCATTTTTTCCTGGTCGGCCTTGGTCTTGGGCTCCACCGCCTGCGAAATGACCGGCTCGGGAAACGCCATGCGTTCCAGGATGATGACGTGGGAAGGATCGCAGAGCGTGTCGCCGGTGGTGACGTCTTTCAGGCCGACCGCCGCGGCGATGTCGCCCGCGTAGACCTCGGTGATCTCGCGCCGCTCGTTGGCGTGCATCTGCAGGATGCGGCCCAGCCGCTCTTTCTTTTCCTTGGTGGGGTTGTAGATGGAGTCGCCCGACTTGACCACGCCCGAGTAGACGCGGAAGAACACGAGCTGGCCCACGAACGGGTCGGTCATGATCTTGAAAGCCAGGGCGGAGAAGGGCTCGTCGTCGGCCGGATGGCGCTCGATTTCGCGGTCGCGCTGGTCGTGCCCCTTGATGGCCGGCACGTCCACCGGCGAAGGCAGGTAGTCGATGACGGCGTCGAGCATGGCCTGCACGCCCTTGTTCTTGAAGGCGCTGCCGCACAGCATGGGCACGATCTCGTTGGCGATGGTGCGCGCGCGCAGGCCGGCCTTGATCTCGGCCTCGGTCAGCGGCTCGCCGGACAGGTATTTCTCGAGCAGGGTTTCGTTGGCCTCGGCCGCCTTCTCGACCATTTTGTCGTGCCATTCCTGCGCCTGCGCCTGCAGCGCGGGCGGGATGTCGCGGTACTCGAAACGCACGCCCTGGCTGGCCTCGTCCCAGATGATGGACTTCATCTTCACCAGGTCGATCACGCCCTCGAAGTGGTCTTCGGCGCCCACCGGAAGCTGGACCGGCACGGCATCGCCCTTGAGCCGTTCGGCGATCTGGCGCTGCACGCGCAGGAAGTCCGCCCCCACGCGGTCCATCTTGTTGACGAAGGCCAGGCGCGGCACGCCGTACTTGTTGGCCTGGCGCCAGACGGTTTCGGACTGCGGCTGCACGCCGCCCACGGCGTCGTACACCATGACCGCGCCGTCCAGCACGCGCATGGAGCGCTCCACTTCGATGGTGAAATCCACGTGGCCCGGCGTGTCGATGATGTTGATGCGGTGCTCGGGATAGTTGCCCGCCATCCCCTTCCAGAACGCCGTAGTGGCCGCGGACGTGATGGTGATGCCGCGCTCCTGCTCCTGTTCCATCCAGTCCATGACGGCGGCGCCGTCGTGCACTTCGCCGATCTTGTGGGTGATGCCGGTGTAGAAGAGGATGCGCTCGGTGGTGGTGGTCTTGCCGGCATCGATGTGGGCGCTGATGCCGATGTTGCGATACAGATCGATACGCGTCTTGCGAGTCATGGCCTCTTCCCTTGCAGTGAAACACTGGCTGAGACGGCAGGGCCCGCCCGGGCCTCGCCGCGGCAGGCGCGCGCGCCGCGCAACAAAAAGGAATCGCGATGGCGTCGCGCCCGCGCTGATGCTTGCATATTACGCGCCAGCCGGGCAGATACAAGACATGGCCCTGAAGGCGCCCGGGATTTCCGGCCGCCCAACGAAAACGCCCTCGCGCAAGGCGAGGGGCGTGGTCCGGACATGCACGTTTCCGTGCCCGTGACGGCTATTTCTTTTCTTCCTTGACGCGGTAGACCAGTACCGCGGTGGTGGCCAGCGACAGCACCTTGGCCGTCACGCTGCCCAGCAGCAGGCGCGACAGCCCGCTGCGGCCGTGGCTGCCGATGAAGATGAGGTCGCAGCCGTTGTCGCCGGCGGCCTGGACGATGCCGTCGGCGACGTTGAAATTGGACACGGCGCGCGTCTCGCACTTCACGCCGGCGGTGTCGGCGCGGTCGCTGATCTGCTTGAGGTATTTCTCGGCCTGCTCCGCCGAAGCCTTTTCGTAGTCTTCGTCGGTGATGGCGTAGGCCGCGGCCATGCCGTCGAAGCCGATGGTGGCGGCGAAAGGCTGCGTCACGTAGAGCGCCACGACCTCGGCGCCCACGGAACGCGCGAAGCAAATGCCCGCATTGGCGGCCTGCGCGGACAGCGGCGAACCGTCGGTGGGAATCAGGATCTTCTTGAACATCAGCCTGCTCCTGTTTGAGATGAATTCTTATGCTACCGGAAAGAAGCCGGATTCACATCAGGCTCGCCCCGGAGGCTTGACGGCGGTCAAGCCTGGCGCTCAGCCGAGCTGCTGCGCGGCGGCGAACAGGTTGGTGCAGCGCGTGCCCGTGCGGCAATAGGCCAGCACCGGCCCCGGCAGGTGCGCAGCAGTTCGCGAAGCGCTGCACGTCGCGCGGCGGTCATGGCGCTGCCCACCACCGGCTGGTATTCGACTTTCAGGCCGGCGGCGACGGCGGCCTTGGACACGTCGGCCGCCGTGGGCTGGTCGGGGCCGCCCTCGAAATCGGGACGGTTGATGATGACGCTCTTGTAGCCGGCGGCGGCGACTTCGGCCATGTCGTCGGGGCCGAGCTGGGGAGCCACGGCAAAGTTCTCGGTGAGGGGCTTGATCGGTACGGACATGGCGGTTCCTTCAGTTGTATGGCTGCGTATTATTATTGCAGGCTCCGCCATCGGCGAAGAGTTTTTCGAGCTCCGTCCAGACCCCGCGCTGCTCGGTCATGGACACCGAAAAGCGCAACATCCGGGACGGCTCCTGGGAGGGCGAAAACAGCGTGCCGGGCGCCAGCAGCATGCCGCGGTCGGCAGCGGCCCGCGCCACCGCCTCGGAATCCCGCCCGCAGTCGGCCCATACGAACATGCCCGCGTGCGGCTCGTGCGGCAGGCGCAGCCCCAGCCGCAGCAGCCCCTTCACGCAGCGGCTGCCGCCGTCGTCCACCCGCTGGCGCACGCGCTCGATGTGGCGCCGGTACTGGCCCTCCATGAGCACGCGGTGCACCACCCGCTCGCCCAGTTCGGGCGACGTCAGCCCGGCCAGCATTTTCAGGTCGGCCAGCTTCTGCAGGATCTGCGGATGCGCCGCCAGGTAGCCCACCCGCAGGCTGGCGGCGAGCATCTTGGAATATCCCCCCGCCAGGATGACGCGGTTCAGCCGGTCCAGGGCCGCCAGCTTCACCGCCCCGCCGGGGTGCAGTTCGCCGTAGGTGTCGTCTTCCACCACCAGGAAATCGTGGCGTTCGGCGATGCGCAGGACATCGTAGGCCACGCCGGCCGACAGCGTGTGCCCCGTGGGGTTGTGGACCGCGCTGTTGACGATGAACAGCCTGGGGTGGTGCTGGGCCGCCAGCTTTTCCAGCAGCGCCGTATCGGGGCCGTCGGGGCCTCGGGGCACGCCGATCAGGCGCGCCCCGAAGGCGGCCAGGCGGCCGAAGATCACGAACCAGGCCGGATCCTCGACCAGCACGGTGTCGCCCGGCCGCACCAGGTGGCGCGCGACCAGGTCCAGCCCGTGGGTCACGCCGCAGGTGGTCAGCAGATTGTGCTCGGGATGGGCGGGCACGCTTTCGTTCTGCAGGTGCCCGGCAATCTGCTGGCGCAGCGGCGCGAAGCCCTGGGGATGGCCATAAGACACCAGGTGGCCGCGCACCGACCTGCCCACCGCGCGCACGGCGGCGCGCGACCATCTCGGGATCCAGCCATTCCGGCGGGAGCAGGCCCGCGCCGCCCGGCATGCCGGACGCGGCGCTCTCGCGGAACATGTTGCGCAGCAGCCAGGGCACGTCCACCCGGGCGGAAGGCGGCAGCGTAACCGCCGGCGGCGCGGAGGCCGCCGCCGTAAGCGGTCCGCTGCGCGCGCGCACGAAGAAGCCCGCGCCCCCGGCGCGACTGCACCAGGCCGCGCGCGACGAGGCGGTCGTAGGCTTCCACCACGGTGAAGCGGCTGACGCCGGACTGCTCGGCCATCTTGCGGATGGAGGGCAGCCTCGTGCCCGGGCGCAGGCCCTGCTCGTCGATGCGCCGCGCCAGGCTGTCGGCCAGTTGCGCCACCAGGGTGGCGTCGGCCTGGCGCACCGGCAGCCAGGGGGATCCCGGGAGGGCGGAAGAAGGGACTGTCATGGGAATTTCACCAGGCCAGTTATCGAAGTGAACCGTTAAAGTGTATAGGTACTGTATCGCTGACTGTGCGTAGAGTGACAGCAAATCCGGCCCGCGGCAAGCGGGCCGGTCCAGGCGGGCAGGCCCCACGGCCGGCCCGTTCCCCTTTACAGGCGATCCATGATCCGTCCCGCCCCGTCTTCCTGTATCGATCCCGGCCTCGCGCCCCCCGCCGCTCCCGTCTGGGAGGGCTACGGCTACGGCCTGCTCGGCGTGCTGGTGTTTTCGCTGACCCTGCCCATGACGCATGTCGCGGCGGCCGAGCTGCCCGCGCTGCTGGTCGGCCTCCAGCTACCGCTCCATGGCCCGCATGAAGCAGGTGGCTCCGCGCCTGCAGGCCCTGAAGGAAAAGTACGGCGACGACAAGCAGAAGCTCAACGCCGCCATGATGGAGATGTACCGCACCGAGAAGATCAATCCGCTGGGCGGCTGCCTGCCCATGCTGGTGCAGATTCCGGTGTTCATCTCGCTGTACTGGGTGCTGCTGGCCAGCGTCGAAATGCGCGGCGCGCCCTGGATCCTGTGGGTGCACGACCTGTCCGTGCGCGACCCGTACTTCATTCTGCCGGCCGTCATGATGGCCACCATGTTCCTGCAGATCAAGCTGAACCCCACGCCGCCCGATCCCGTGCAGGCCAAGGTCATGATGATCATGCCGCTGGTTTTCGGGGGAATGATGTTCTTCTTCCCGGCGGGCCTGGTGCTCTACTGGTGCGTGAACAACACGCTGTCCATTCTGCAGCAGTGGTCCATTACCCGGTCCATCCAGCGCAAGACGGAAGCCGCGGCCAACCGCTGACCCACTTTCCCGCAAGCAAGAAGCCGGCCCGGTGCCGGCTTTTTTGCGTCCTTTGCGCGGCGCCGTGGCGCGATATCAATAGTTAATATTTATCAAACCTAGGGAATCAATCAACTTCACAACGCAACATCGCACTTCTACTATGGGTCCGTGCTCTTTTCCGCGCCCGCCGCGCCGGACGCGCATATGCCGTCTCCAGCTCCCGGCGAGATCTCTACCGCAACCGAGAAGGAAATCGCGATGACCGACAAGAAACCCCTGACCACCGCTTCCGGCGCCCCCGTGGCCGACAACAACAACACGCTCACCGCCGGTCCGCGCGGGCCCGCCCTGCTCCAGGACTTCTGGCTGATCGAGAAGCTGGCCCACTTCGACCGTGAACGCATCCCGGAGCGGGTGGTCCACGCCAAGGGTTCCGGCGCCTACGGCACCTTCACCGTCACCAACGACATCACGCGCTACACCCGCGCCAGTATCTTTTCCAAGGTCGGCAAGCAGACCCCGCTCTTCCTGCGCTTTTCCACCGTGGCGGGCGAACGCGGCGCGGCCGATGCCGAGCGCGACGTGCGCGGCTTCGCCATCAAGTTCTACACCGACGAAGGCAACTGGGATCTGGTCGGCAACAACACCCCGGTGTTCTTCATCCGCGACCCGCTGAAATTCCCCGACTTTATCCACACCCAGAAGCGCGATCCGCGCACCAACCTGCGCAGCGCCACCGCCGCCTGGGATTTCTGGTCGCTCAGCCCCGAATCGCTGCATCAGGTCACCATCCTGATGAGCGACCGCGGCATTCCGGCCAACCTGCGCCAGCAACACGGTTTCGGCTCGCACACGTTCAGCTTCGTCAACAAGGACAACGAGCGCTTCTATGTCAAATTCCACTTCAAGTCACAGCAAGGCATCGCCTGTCTGACTGACGAAGAAGCCGCCCAGGTGGTGGCGCACGACCGCGAGAGCTCGCAGCGCGACCTGTACGAGAACATCGAGCGCGGCAATTTCCCGCGCTGGACGCTGAAAGTGCAGATCATGCCCGAGGCGCAGGCGGCCACCTACCGCATCAATCCCTTCGACCTCACCAAGGTCTGGCCGCATGCCGACTACCCGCTCATCGAGGTGGGCGTGCTCGAGCTCAACCGGAATCCCGAGAACTATTTCGCCGAAGTGGAACAGGCCGCCTTCACGCCGGCGAACGTGGTGCCGGGCATCGGATTTTCGCCGGACAAGATGCTGCAGGGCCGCCTTTTCTCCTATGGCGACACGCACCGCTACCGCCTGGGCATCAACCACCACCAGATTCCGGTCAACGCCCCGCGGTGTCCGTTCCACAGCTATCACCGCGACGGCGCCGGCCGCGTGGACGGCAACGGCGGCGGCACGCTCAACTACGAACCCAACAGCTTCGGCGAATGGCGCGAAACGCCCTCGGCGGCCGAGCCGCCGCTGGCGCTGGACGGCCAGGCCGCCGACCGCTGGAACCACCGGGAAGACGACGACTACTATTCCCAGCCCGGCGCCCTCTTCCGCCTGATGACGCCCGAGCAGCAGGAGCGGCTGTTCGGCAACATCGGCCGCCACATGGCCGGCGTGCCCGAGGAGATCCAGCGCCGCCAGCTCGAACACTTCCGCAAAGCCGATCCGGCCTATGCGGAAGGCGTGGCCCGTGCCCTGGGCCTGAAGCCGTAGGCGGCCCGGTTCAAGGGCAGCCGGCGCGCTCCGAGAGCACGCGGTCGATCAAGCCCCATTCTTTCGCCTCTTGCGGCGTCATGAAGCGGTCGCGGTCGAGCGCGCGTTCCACCTCCTCGTAGGTGCGCCCGCAGTGTTCCGCGTACAGGCGTGTGATGCGCTGCTTGGTCTGCAGGATTTCCTCGGCGTGGATGAGGATGTCCGAAGCCTGCCCCTGCACGCCGCCCAGCGGCTGGTGCACGTGGAGGCTGGCGTTGGGCAGCGCCACGCGCTCGCCGGGCGCGCCCGCCATCAGCAGGAACGACCCCATGGACCGCGCCGTGCCCATGCACAAGGTGTGCACCGGCGGCTTGATGTACTGCATGGTGTCGTACATGGCCAGGCCGCTGGTGATGACCCCGCCCGGCGAATTGATGTACAGGTGAATGGGCTTGTCCGGATTCTCGGCCTCCAGGAACAGCAGTTGCGCGCACACGCTGGCGGCCACCACATCGTTGACTTCGCCGGTCAGGAAAATGATGCGCTCCCTCAGGAGGCGCGAATAGATATCGTAGGAACGATCCCCGCGGCTCGATTGCTCGACCACCATGGGTATGTACTGCAACAGGCCGCTCATGCCATGCCTCGTTCGGGAAAGAAGTCTGGAGCGCGCAAGCCCTAGGCGGCGCGCATGAATGCGTAGGCGCCGTCGTTGGCCGCTTCCGGCCGCCCTGCCCCTTCCGCGGCCCGCGCCTGGTGAATGATCGTCAGCGCCGTGCCGCCCGCCTCGTTGCCGCGGATGCGCAGCGTGACCTCGCTTTCCAGATGGGGCGGCAATTCGTCGCGCAGGCGGTAGCGCACCTCTTCGCCGGGCACCGCCGACACCGATTCGGCCTGAGCCAGGGCCTTCGAAGGCAGCCATTGCTCGCGGAACTCGGCAATGCTGATGGCGCGCCACACCTTTTCCGGCGGCGCATCCAGCTCGTATTCCTGCACCAGCTCGACGGACAGCCCGCCGCTTTCGATATCGATGTCGCTCATTGGTCCATTTCCTTGAGTAGCGTCCTGAGGGCATCCACGCGCGCCGGCCAGTAGCTGCGGTACCGGTCCAGCCAGCGGATCAGCAGCGCCATGCCCTGCGGATCCACTTCGTAGTTCACGAAGCGGCCCTGGCGTTCCTCGCGCACGAGCCCCGCCTCCCGCAGCACCGACAGGTGCTGCGACATGGCCGGCTGGCTGATCTGCATGCCCGCGCGCAGCGCCGTGGCATTCATGCTGCCCGCCGCGAGCTTGTCGAAGATGGCGCGGCGGGTAGGGTCGGCAAGCGCCTTGAATATTGCGTTTTCCGTCATGCCAATACATTAGTCAATACTTATGTATTTGGCAAGCGCGTTCTGCCGCCAGTCAGGATGCCGCCGCTTGCTCGCCGACGTGGATGCCCAGGCCGGACCGCCCCGGCGCCAGGTCCGCCCGCAAGGCCAGCGACGGAATCTCGTAGGCGCCGCCGTTCTGCCTGCGGAAAGGAATGGGAGCCGTCGTCCACATCGAATCCAGCCGCTGCCCCAGCTCGGCGCGGACTCGGGCAAAGCGCGCCCCGTCCATGCGGCCGGCGCGATAGACCGCGAAGGGCGGCAGCACCTGGAAGCCCGGATAGAACAGCGTGCCGTGCTGGATCGGAAACAGCAGGTCGCCGATGGGGCCGTTGATGCCGCGCGGCGCATAGTGCGATTCCCAGCCCCCGGCCGTCACCACCAGCATGGCGCGCTTGCCCGCAAGCGTGCCCTCCCCGTAGCGGTCGCCCCAGTGGGTGTCCGAATGCTCGCCCACGCCGTAGGCAAAGCCGCAAGCGTAGACGCGCTCGACCCAGCCCTTCATGATGGCCGGCATCGAGAACCACCACAGCGGAAACTGCAGGATCAGGGCGTCCGCCCAAAGCAGCTTCTCCTGCTCGCGCGCGATGTCCGCGCGCTGCATGCCGGTTTCGTAGGCGCGGCGCGCATCCTCCGACGGGTCAAAGCGCGCCGAAGCGCGCGGGGCCAGGCTGTCGCCCGCATCCAGCACGGCCTTCCAGCCCATGGCGTACAGGTCGGAAACCTCCACCTCATGCCCGTTGCCGCGCAGGCGGGACACGGCAAAGTCCCTCAGCGCGCCGTTGAGAGAACGCGGCTCGGGGTGGGCATAGACCAGCAGGACTTTCATGATGTGCTCCAGAGAAGATCGAGAGACACACGATAGGTTTTCCACAGGTATAGTTGAAATAGATATCCACAATGCTTGATATTGCCATGGACAATATATTGAGGCGGCTCGACCTCAATCTGCTGGTCACCCTGGACGCCCTTCTGGCCGAACACAACGTGACGCGCGCCGCGCAGAAACTGCATCTGGCGCAGCCCACCGTCAGCCTGCAGCTCGCGCGGCTGCGCGATGTGTTCTCCGACCCCCTGCTGCTGCCCGGGCCGCGCGGCATGCGCCCCACCGCACGGCACCGACGCGC
>NZ_LHSJ01000037.1:0-21753 GCF_001270295.1 Achromobacter sp. DMS1
CGGATCGAACAATTCTGCGACGTCCTGAAGCTGGAGCGTATCGGCAGCGAGTGGCCGGCCATCGCCCAGCAGTGTGCCCGCGAGGACGCCAGCCATGGTGACTTCCTGGAACGCCTTCTGGGCATCGAGAACGACGCCCGGATCGAACGCCAGCGGGCTGCCTTGATGAAGATTGCCACGCTGCCCTCGGTCAAGACCATCGAGGATTATGACTTCGCCTTTGCCAGCGGTGCGCCACGTGCCCAGATCCAGGAACTGGCCGCTCTGAGCTTTATCGAACGGGCCGAGAACATCGTATTCCTGGGGCCCAGCGGCGTGGGCAAGAGCCACCTGGCTCAGGCGCTGGCCTACCGTGCCGTCATGGCGGGCATCAAGACCCGCTTCCTGACTGCCGCCGACCTGATGATGCAGTTGGCCACCGCCCATAAACAGGATCGGCTGCAGCAGTACTTCAACCGTGCCATCATCGGGCCGCGCCTGTTGGTGATCGATGAGATCGGATATTTGCCGTTTGGACGCGAGGAGGCGAATCTGTTCTTCAACGTGGTGGCCCAGCGCTACGAGCGCACCAGCATCATCGTCACCAGCAATCTGCCCTTCAGTCAGTGGTCCTCATGCTTTGCTGAGGACCAAACGCTGACCGCCGCCTTGCTCGACCGCCTGCTGCATCACGCCCATATCGTGCAGATTGCCGGGGAAAGCTACCGACTCAAGGACAAGCGCAAAGCAGGGAATATCAAGATCAGGAGCTAGGTTTTTTGGACGCCGGGGTGGGTCAGTTTTACTCCGACGATTCCGACGAAAGTGGGTCAGTTTTCAACCGGCGTTGACACCAACTCGTTGCGGATGTCCGTCATGGCATGTGGCGCATCTACCCACTTGAAGTTAGATGCAGCCTTCTGAATGTCTGGCGTTGCGGCACCAATCCCGACAGGTAGGTTCAAGCTGGAGAACAGTAGCCGCAGGCGGTCCGACGTCTTCAGTCGGTCGAGCCCTTCAGGTGAAATCATCTTCTTGTCAACGACTAGGTGGTGATGCGCCAATCGCTCTAAGGCGGATTGCGCCAGGATGATGGCCGCGTCGATGCCTGGCGAGCCGCCACTCGTATTGGCCTGCGTATACCAGTAGATGGCCGAGCGCAGACAGTCCTTCCATTCCTCCGACTGCTGCCAACGCTTTGCGAACAGCGGGAACAGGAGTTCAGCCTGACTCGCCTTGAATGGGTTGAACCACGAATAAGGCGGGTTGCTGATGCGTGGGGAAGCAAAGGTCTCCCAAGTCTTCTCGCCCGCCGCATCGAGTCCCACTTCGCACGCGGTCGAGCACCGCCCACCCTTAATGAACGAGAGGAAGTTGGTAAGGAGAAGGCGTTGCTCGCAGGCCTCTTCCCCGGAGAAGGGCTTGCCATCCTTGCGCTCCAACTTCGCCACATGCGTCAGGAAACAGCCACCTTCGTCCTTGATTCGCTCCCATGCCTGGTGGATGGCGCTGTTCGGCAATGACTGGAGGGAAATTCGCCATTCCTCGGACTCCAGCACGAGCAACGCACACCCGGCAGGGGCTGCCGCGGCCTGATGCTGACCACCCCGGAAGTCAGGAAAGTTGAAGAGGTGAAGGATTGCCGCAACTGAAGTCTTGGACTGCATGTCGCACAACACCACCGGCTCGGATCTGGGGTGCCAATCCAACTCCAAGGTATCGGCGTTTGCCTTGCGCCTTCCGTAGAACCCTTCGACCCTCTGCCCGTTGAACGAAAGCGATGGATCGACCGGGTCGTTGAAGACAAAAAGAAGCGCCGACTCCGCCGCGCCCTGGACACTTGCATGAAAGATCACACGCGGGCTGGGAAGAAATTGCAGCAGCAGGTCAGCCGTTCCAGCAAACCTGTCATTGCCCAAGCCCACTTCCACTGCTCCTCGGAGCAGGCTGACGGGTTCCGGGGCGGAAGAGAAGTCGTACGCTGGCTGCAAAGGCTCAGGTCGGCTCATACCCTCCTCCTCGCGGCGGCTCTTTTCGCCACGTCTTTCTTCGTCGGTGCTTTGTCCGTTGTCGCCGTCATCTTGGTGTAGAGGTCAAACAGCTTTTCCAGCCGCTCGGTGTCGTTCTTGAAGCGCCGACCGATGTAGATGCGCTCTAGCACTTCGTCGTTGCGATCATGGGCAGCGCGCAGGTCGGCGGGCATGTTCTCAGGGTCATACAGGTCCGCGATGGTCGCGGGAAAGTGATGTTCCCGCGCCAGCAAAATGTCCTCGGCACAGCGCGTCAGGTCGGTCCTGTTTTTGTCTGTCAGCGTTGGAACCGGGAAGGTGTTCCAACCAAGGGTATTGGAATACCTGGGGTCACTCTTCATTCTGCCGCACTGAATTGCCCCGGGTTTTGCGGAGGCTCCAACCTTTGAGAGAATGGAGCCCTTATGAGCAAGCAGAACAAGTTTTCCCCGGAAGTCCGTGACCGCGCCGTGCGTCTGGTACAAGAGCATCGTGGCGAGTATCCATCGCTGTGGGCGGCCGTCGAGTCCATAGCGCCGAAGATCGGCTGCGTGCCGGCCACGCTGTTGGAATGGGTCAAGCGCAGCGAGATCGACAGCGACATGCGTGATGGCATGAGCACCAGTGAACGAGAGCGCATGAAGGCTCTGGAACGCGAGGTCAAAGAACTGCGCCGGGCCAACGAGATCCTGAAGTCGGCCAGTGCTTTTTTCGCCCAGGCGGCGCTCGACCGCGAACTGAAGAAGTAAACGCCTATATCGACCGGCACCGGGACGTCTACGGGGTCGAGCCGATCTGCAAGGTGTTGCAGGTTGCCCCATCGGCGTATCGGCGTCATGCCGCCCGCCAACGATGCCCGGAGCTGCGCAGTGCGCGCAGCCAGCGCGACGAGGGTTTGATGGCTGAGATTCGGCGTGTCTGGCAAGCCAACATGCAAGTCTACGGCGTACGCAAGGTATGGCACCAGTTGCAGCGCGAAGGCATTGCCGTGGCCCGCTGCACGGTTGAGCGCCTGATGCGTCACCTGGGTCTGCAGGGCGTGCGCCGAGGCAAGCGGGTGCGCACCACCATTGCCGACGGTTCGCAGGCATGCCCACTGGATCGCGTCAATCGCCACTTCCATGCCGACAGGCCCAATCAGTTATGGGTCTCGGACTTCACCTACGTGTCGACCTGGCAAGGCTGGCTATATGTGGCCTTCGTCATCGACGTGTTTGCCCGGCGCATCGTCGGCTGGCGCGTGAGCAACACCATGAGTACAGACTTCGTGCTCGATGCTCTGGAGCAGGCTCTGTATGACCGGCGTCCCGCCGAGTCCCTGATTCACCATTCTGATCGAGGATCGCAATACGTGTCCATCCGCTATACCGAACGCCTGGCCGAGGCAGGCATCGAGCCGTCCGTGGGCAGCCGTGGCGACAGTTACGACAATGCCCTGGCTGAAACCATTAACGGGCTGTACAAGGCCGAACTGATTCATCGCCGAGCGCCCTGGAAAACCAGGGCTGCCGTGGAATTGGCCACGTTGGAGTGGGTCGCCTGGTACAACCATCAGCGCCTGCTCGGGTCCATCGGGTATATTCCTCCTGCGCAGGCTGAAGAACGCTATCTCCGTACCAACTCTGACTCTGTGCCGATGAACGCTGTACTTTAACCAAACAGCCTCCTCGATTCCCGGGGCAATTCACACACTGTCTTAGCCCAGACTGTATGAAGGCGGGACACCACAATTGCCAAATTCCAAAGCGGCGCATTGAAGAGCCCAAACGCCTCAGTGACGATACCACCTCGCTCCAGCAACGAAGCGGGAATGTAATCGCGGTTATCGGAAGCTGTTTTTGAAACAATGATGACCGACTCGTTACCGATCTGGCGAATCTCTCCAAATCGATACGGAAATCGACTTAGCGAGTTTGTCGTTGGTCTCTTGCTCTGCTCCCGTGCTGTTCTGACACGGTTGAAGCGAGATGCGAGCGTAGGGATCTCATTTGCCTCCTCGTACTGGCCGTCATTCACCCAAACGCAGTATCTCGGAACACCATTGATGAATTCTCGCGTGCCTGCTGCGGATCGAACGAACGGCAGTGTCCTGCGGTCAGTGATCAGCTCCTTGTATTCGCTATAGTTCATCAGCAGAGCCCCGCCGTCATTGGGCATGCTGCCGAATGACATAGGTGACACATCGGACAATGCTGTGCGTCGCTCGTCGACGAAGACTGTCGGACCAGGGACCATGTAAGGTCCAATTTGATCCACGTCCCTGGCTAATCCATCTGAGATTACTCGGCATTTCTCGGGCACTGAAGAAATCCCAATAATGGATACTGTGACTACGGCCTTCTTCGAGGCCAGGTTCGACCACTTGAATGACGGCTCTGCGAAAAAAATCCTCAAATCGTCACCAAGCAGCGCAGGCCAAATTCTGGCAACTTGCCTACCTTGGTGAATGCTGTTGGTTGCTACAAAAGCAAACTTAGCACGATACCTGCGGACAAAATTTGCCGCCTTAGCAAACCACCCCAAAACGTAGTCAGCCACTCCAGAGTTGATGTTCTCCACCGCAAAAACATGGGCCAAGTCTGATTTCTGCTGGTCGGTTTGATCTTGGCTTCCTTTGTACGGTGGGTTACCACAGATGTAGATCTCACCGCCCTCGTTCTCGAAATCGATTTCAGCCTGATCGAGTGGCGTCTCAAAGAGGTCACTCGATTGCAATTTCACGCCGATCCCAATTGATGGGCACACGTTTAACCAATCGAGCCAGAGCGCATTGCCGCAAGTGATCCAGTTTTCGTTCCGTAAGGGCAGGAACTCGGCGAGAGCCAACTTCTGGCCGCGATACAGCACATCGCACTGGTATTCGGCGATAACCAGTGCAAGGCGGGCGATCTCCGCCGGGAAATCACGCAGCTCGATCCCGCGAAAGTTGGTGAGCGGGATTTCCGACGCGCGATCCGGCTCGCCGCGCCGCCGGTTGATCTCTGCCTCGATGGCCCGCATCTCTTTGTAGGCAATGACCAGGAAATTGCCCGAGCCGCAGGCCGGGTCGAAGACCCTGATCTTCGCCATGCGCTTGCGCAGGTTTAGCAACATGCGAGGGTTGTCACCCGCCTCTTCCAGCTTGGACCGCAGGTCGTCGAGGAACAGCGGATTCAGCACCTTCAGGATGTTGGGAACGCTGGTGTAGTGCATCCCCAGCTCGCCGCGCTCCTCGTCCTCGGCAACGGCCTGGATCATCGAACCGAAGATGTCAGGGTTGATCTTGGTCCAGTCCAACCCGCCGACGTGCAGCAGGTAGGACCGGGCGATCTTGCTGAATCGCGGTACTTCGTCGCCGCCAGAGAACAACTGCCCGTTGACGTAAGGGAAGTCTTCGGCCCACCGGGGAATCTTGGCGGCTGCCCGATCCTCGCGCTTGGTATTCATGGCGCGGAACAGCGTGGCGATGACCTCGTGCGTGTTGGACGAGTCCTTGGCGCTCATCTGAGCGATGGTTTCGGTGAAGCGCCCCTTGCCGACGAAGATGTCGGTGTCCTCGGCGAAGAAACAGAAAATCAGCCGCGCCATGAACTTGTTCATGTCATGGCGACGCTCTGCCGTGCCCCATTCGGGGTTGTCTTTCAACAGCTCGACATACAAGCGGTTCAGGCGGCTGGTGGCCCGGATATCGAAAGCGTTTTCGCTGATCTGGCGGACGGTGCTGATGCCCGCCAACGGTAAGAAGAAACCGAAGTGATCCGGGAAATCCTTGAAGGCGCACGCGACGGTCTCGCCGCTGGTCAGGTCTTCAGCCTCGAAGTCCACACCGTCTGTGGCGAGGATGAACTTCGCCTTGGCCTTGGCCGTCGCCGGGCTGGCCTTGAGGGCGGCCAGCGTCTGCGTGACCCGCCCTGCGTCGCAGGTCAGGATGTGGATGTTGCTGGTCTGGAGAACACCGCCGAGGTCGGACTTGTTAGACGCCCCAGTGCGCAGGCGCTTGATGGTCGTCGCCTTGTTGCCAAAGGCTTCAAGGAAGGCGTAGGGGAACTCTGCGGGGTCAAAGGGCTGCTCCGCGAGGTCGGTGATGGCTTGTTCGATTTCTACGGCGTTCATGGACGTGCGGACACCCCTCCGAACGACGCGACAAGGTCGTTTCGCGGGTCGCTCATGTTTTGTTCTGTGTTTTCCTAGCAATCTGCAGCAGACCATCGAGTTGGCTCATAGAAGACCACTCGATTGGCATTGCATGGCGAGGCGTTTCAAAGTTTGGCCAAGTCCCTTTCATCTTGACCACCTGATTACTCATCGACCAATTGCTCGACATGCTCCGTCAAAAGCTCGGTGATGGTTTTGCCATGCTGGGCGGCATACACCTTCAGCTTCGTGTGCTGGTCGGCCGGTATCTGGAAGTTCACCCGTTTCATCTGAACATTCCCACCGGCCTCATGCGTGACGGCCTTGCCCTTTGGCGCAGTTACGCGGCCTTGCTTCTTCATGGCAGTTTTTCCTCACGCACTAGATGAGACTTTGTGTAAGCTCTAGCATATCGAGATTTTAAACTCAAACAAGTATATGAGTAAAGGAAGCTGGCCGCTTCGGCTTTGTGTTACCCGGTGTCCGCCTGGGTCTTGGCAGTTGGTCGATTCCGGAGAGGCCGGTAGGGATGCCGGAGCGACTTCGTGCCAGAGAGCGCGGCGGACAGCAAGGGAGTGACCACAATGGAAGTCAAATTCAGCCGCTACGACACCGCCGACTACCTCAAGACCGAGGATGACATTGCGGCCTACATCGACGCCGTGATGGAGGAAGGCGGCAACGATCCGGCCTATGTCGCCCGAGCGCTTGGCGCTGTCGCCCGCGCTCGCAATCTGAGAGGGCCGGACAAGACTCTGCCGGGCTGCCGGGCGGAGGCAAACAGCCATGAAAGATGGAGACCATGAAGAAGCGATGGCCGAGCTGTTCCGGAGTGACCCGGAACTCGCGGCTGCCGTCCTATCTGCTGTCGAGTTGGATGGCGACCACGCGGAACTCGCCATCATCCGCCGTCAATTGGTCAACGTCGCCGGGTTGGCACCAAAGGGAAGAACCGAAACGCCATCGTAACCGGTTGCGGTCTGCGGTCACTTGCCCCGAACCGCTCTCCCCATGATCGCGTGCAGCTCGGTTTGCAGGGCGCGAAAGTCGTTCATCACCGCTTCCACGTCCACCGGCCGGGCACCCTGCCCACGCTTCTCCGCGAGCCAGAGTTTCAGCAACCCGGCCACACGGCCAAGGTCGCCGTTGACCCTGCCCAGCTCGGCGACCGCCCGCAGGTCGAGGACCGACCGAATCGGGTGGTTCATGCCTGCCGCTCGTAGGTAGGCGGACAGCGACAGGCCGCCTTGCGCGGCCCGGTCGGCCAGCTCGGCTTTTTCGTCCGGCGTCACCCATACCTCGATCCGCTCACGGCGCGGTCGCGTGCCTCTGGCGGTCGCTTTTTTCTCATCGTCTGTCATGCGTTGGCGTGCCCTCCTTTTGGTGCCTTAGCCCTTCCTGTCGCGGCAGCGACTGTCAGCCTCGCAGAGCAAGATGCCATCGAGCCGCAGGCGAGTAAGGGTGGTGTTGGAGCGGTGCGGGCGCAGCCCGTACCGGTACAACACACATCTTGCCGTCAAAGCCACTGCAAACTTATGCGGTTTTTCGCGATCGACGCGCGAAATCAACGATAAATCGCACATCTTCGCGCATCATTGCGTTTCATCGCATTGAATTGCACATCTTCGCGCAACATGCTCCTGCTCCAAGCCGAAATTGGCACCAAAAGGAAAAAGGCGGTTCGGTAGCTTTCCCCTCTCCTTCAAGTTCACAGACGCTGAACACGCCTGTCATGTCGTCCGGGCCAGAGACAGCCAATGGCAACACTGGTGTTGGGCTGCTCCTGAACGCAGGTGCCAACAGGTTACAGATGCCCTTCCCGGCCCTTGTTTCCTTTGGTGCCCTGAAAGAAGGCAAGGCCTCGGCCGCGCAGCGGACGAAGGCCGCGCTTAGTGGATCATCCTTATGGATAATCTTGGATGGAGCCGGAACAATCGACATAAGTCTTTGTCTTGTAATGAATTTTCCAACACGTTCGGTTACCGTTAGGACGGGGGTTGGTTACCGAAAAGACGGGGGTTGGCTACCGTTAAGAAGGGGGTCTGGTGGTGACGCCCTTAAGCCGGGCCGCCCGATCTCCCACTTGTCCTTCACGTACTCTCGTAGCCTCCACCGTAGGCCTGCCAGCTCGGAGAGAGCGAGCCGCGCTGTGTGGCGGCGCTTCTTGACCGCAGCCATGCTGCCCGCCTCCGTCGGCCAGACGTAGCCACACAGTGTGTCCGTCTCCACCCGGCCCCATTTCCCGGGGTCGATCCAGGCACACAGGCGCTGGTGGATGAGGCGTGCAGGATCAGTCCGCAGGGCCCGCACCTCTTCCATGCTGATCCTCACATGCTGCCCGCCCATGACGGCACTGGCCAGGCGCGGGTTCAACGCGACGTAGAGCTTTCCCTCGTCCTCGTCGCTGGCGTACTCGGACAGCAGGCGGAACCCCATGCGCCGCCTCCCCTCCTGCACGATGACCGACACCTTCCAGAGACGTTCGATGCACTCGCGGATCGGTTTGGTCTTGTCTATGCTGGCGTATCCGACTTCACGGGCCAGTGCCCGGTAGCTCCCCCTGACAACCAGCGCGTCGCTCAGGATCGCGTCCCACTTGGGTTCAAGGAACAGCCGAAGCTGCCGGCCCGCCTCCGTTTGCGGCTCGGGTGAAAGCACCAACCCAGCCGGCCCCGCCATGGCCACCAGGCCCTGCAAGATGCGCAGATCGTCCGCCCCCAGCGGTTCGGGACCGCTGAACTCCACCCGTCTGCCGTCGCCGAAGTCATAGACGACATCCAGCTTGGCACGCTTGCGCTCGCCCTTCTGGAGACTGCGGAAGAGACCTGGAGCCAGGCAATGGATCGGGTCGTGACGCGCGTGCGTCAACTCAGGCATGTGCACGATGCGCCCCCCTTCTGCGGCCGCTCAATTCCGAAGCCGACAACGCTGCCGGCAGGAGCACGCCATGGCCGTCCCGCGAATACCAGCGGTCCGGCGGCGCACTCCCGTAGTTCTGTTTGGAGACGCCAAAACGGACGAAATGCTTGCGGCGCGCCTCGCCGATGGGTGGCACGCCCTTGGGTTCTTTTCCAAGGCGTGAGGCCTCCTCCGCAGTCATGGGTGCAATGAACCCGCACCACCGGGCATTGTCGATGAGCGCTGACGCGCCCCGTGCGGCTCCTTGATGATCGGTGGCCCCCTCACGTGCGCTGCCCTTGCTGACGTGGTGCAGGAACAAGACGGACGATCCCGTCTCCAGTGCAAGGTGCTCCAGACTGGCCACCAGCACCGCCATGTCTCCGTTGCTGTTTTCGTCAAGACGGTGCATGCGGCTTAACGTATCCAGCACAATGAGGCGCACCCCCGAGCACTTCTCGATCAGCTGATGCAGCGTGTGCCTGTCCATGACATTCATGGACCTGCCGGCGACTGGCTCGACAATCATGCGGCCCGCAATGGCCGAACGCGCCGTGTCACTCAGATGTTTGCCAATGGCATGAATGCGGCAAGCAAGGATCGGGGCCGGGTCCTCGCCGGCGAAGTAGACCACTCGCCCAGCCCGTGACGGCTCCAGCGCAAGAAGATCGCTGCCGGAAGCATCCTGGCCTGCCACGGCCATCGCCGCCTCCAGCGCCCAGAAGCTCTTGCCCACGCCACCGGGTGCCACCAGTGCCCCGACCGTCCCGGCGAGAAAGCCGGGCCACACGAAGTCGAGCACAGGCGGATCGTTTTCGAACGCAGCCTGCACATTGACCGTCGTCGTCACCGCCCGCCTCCAGGACGGTCTGCCTGCTGACAGGACATTTTCCTCGCCTCGATCCAGGCTTCGACCTCGGCCAGGTCCCACGCAACGTTGCGCCGGGTCAACGCAATGCGCCTGGGGAACTCTCCCCGCAGCTCCATGTTGAAAATCGTCCGCTCACTGAGCGGAATCATCGCGTGGAGCTTCTTCCGGTTGATCAACACTTTCTGTCTTGGCTCCATACAGCAACCTCCAAGTTAATGCGAAGCGTTGCGTGATGGTGCCCGGCAGTGCAAAATCTATACATTCAAAGATTTGTCGAAATGGTTGACATGCCGCACTTCCCGATCATCCCTGTCTGGGACGGTTGTGATCCAGGCATTGGTGCCGCAGTCCACAAGTTGCAGGAGGAGTGGCGGCCGTACTCGGTAGCGTCCCGTAACAAGCGTATCGACCGGCTCATCCAACAGGTCATCGATCCGGCCGTAGCAGCCTATGCAGCCACATTGCCGTCCGACCTGCTCCACTTTCTGCCTGGCGCAGGGTCAGGTCTCTCGTTCAGCGACATTTGTCGGCTGGTTGGCCTGAACGACGTGGCACGCCTTCAGCGCCAGCTGCTGCGCCAGTTTGTTTCAAGCCACGACGCAAGGACCAATCAGGGCCAGCAGTTTGTTGCCACACTGGAAACCCTTCTCGCCCTCGCGCGAGCATGCGCGCGCAAGCCGCCCCTTACCTCGCGCGCGAAGGGAAAGCGGGTGGACAAGGATCGCATCCATGAGTTCTGCCGCTACTGCGGCTCACCAACTGAATTGGCGGCCTACGCCAACGGTCGCCTGGAAAGCGACCCCGACGAAACCCTGCAATTCAGCAGCCAGTATTGTTCACTGCACCGTCCCAAGTTGCCGGACGGTGGGTGGAATCCTAAGCACCAAAGGGCCAGGCGCTCGGCCGCTCAGTTTGACGCGGAACTGGAGCGTCTCACCTGTCAGGCAGGCAACTGGCGTGAACCGCGCTCGGGGTCAGGTGACTGGCTTGTCGACTGCTACCTTCACCACTATGTGCTCAAGCATCGCCTCCGGTATGGCGACACGTCCGAACTCCGCGATCACGCCAGGCGGATGACAGACGCCCGACTGACCGACCGCAAGAAGCAAATCGTTATGCTGCTGCGGTATGGCATGAGCCAATCCGATGTCGCCAGCATCCTTGGCATTCAGCGGCAAGCCGTCTCCAAGGCCCGCGCCAGTATCCCCAGCGTGTTCTGGCAGCTTCCCAGCCTTCCCGAATACAGCACCGAGTTCCTGCTGTCAGGCGCAGCACGAAAGCCCGCAGCGCGACGCTGAGGGCCATCACGGTGACGACTTTGGTGCCTTCGCCCACTGATCGATCATGTCCGCCCAGTCCTGCAACATCTGACGCCGCTGTTCCCCGTACTCGGCCTTGTTGTAGATGGCCCTGACGCCGCGCTGTTCGTGGGCGAGGCACTTTTCGATCCAGTCGCTGTTGTACCCGGCCTCGTGCAACAAGGTGCTGGCCGTGCGGCGCAAGTCATGCGGCCCAAACTTCCCTAGCGGTTTGCCATCCTTCTGCGCCAGCTGATAGGCCAGCTTCATCACCTGGTTGAGCGTGGCACTGCTCATGGGCGCACCGGGATCATAACGCGACGGCAGCACGTACTCCGAACCACCGGCAAAGGTTTTCAGCGCAACAAGCAGGTCCATTGCCTGCCGCGACAGGAAGACCAGGTGCGGGTTGCGCCGCTTCATTCTTTCCTTCGGGATGGTCCATAGGGCCTCGCTGAAGTTGATCTCGCTCCATTTGGCATTGGTCAGCTCGCTCTTGCGAACCATCGTCAGCAGGAGCAGCTTCACGGCAGCACGGATCGACGGAGACGTGCCGACGCGTTCCAGGTACTGGTACATCAGGCCAATCTCGTCCGGCGTCAGGGCTCGGTCACGCGGCATGAACTTCGCGATGCTGGCCGGGCGAACCAGATCGGCGGGATTCTCGACCTTCTGCCCCCGTTCAATGGCCCACCGGTAGACCTGGTACACGATCTCACGCGCATGGACGGCGGTGGCCGGCGCGCCCCGCTCGACGATAGCGTCAGTCAAGGCCCGCAGATCTTCGTGGGTGATCTCGGTCAGCTTGAGGTTACCGAACTTGGCCTTCAGGTCCCGCTCATAGACCGAGCGCCGCATGTCGCGGGTGGAATCGGCCATCTGGTAGCTGCGAAGCCACTTTTCCGCCCAAGCGCCAAACGTCTCGGCATCACGCACCCGGGCTTTCTCCCTGGCCTTCTCCCGGGCCGGGGACTTCCCCGCCGCGATCATCTTCTTGGCTTCGGCCAGGCGCTCCCGGGCCTCAGCCAGCGTGATTCCGCCCGGCCCGTACCGGCCGAAGGTGATGGTCTCCTGGCGCCCGTTGAGGACGTAGTTGTAGCGGAACGAGATGGTTCCTGAGGGGGTGACAGCCACATACAGGCCATCCCTGTCCGCCACCTTGTACAGCTTGCCCGTCGGCTTGAGGTTTCGCAGCTTGGTATCGGTCAACACGCCACACACTCCCTTGCAACACCATGCGTCGTGCGCCCTGTTTGAACCGAAGGAAACTCCTTACAAGTCAAAAGCTTACGGGGACGTACCCATGGCACAGCCATCGGACGCACACGCTTCACCGGCCATCAATACCATGCCCGAGAGACCCCACTCGGAACGATAAAAATTCGTTTTATATCAATCAGTTATATGATTCCGATACCATGACCTCCCGGAAACGAGGCGCATGGCATCGGCGGCTAGGTATGGCACAGGGCCGGCTTCGTGCCATCGACTATGCCATGAAAACTTCGTGCTTGGCCATACCCCAAGCTGCCAGTCCGTGCCAGGTTGAAAACACGAAAAAGCCCGCAGTGACGCGGGCTTAGGGGTGTTTGGTGCCTGATCGTGCCGGTGGCTGCCGGACGCGGAATCATTCCCACTCAATCGTCGCAGGCGGCTTGCTCGACACGTCATACACCACGCGATTAATCCCCCGCACTTCGTTGATGATCCGCGAGGAGATACGCGCGAGCAGCGGGTGCGGCAGCGGGGCCCAGTCGGCGGTCATGAAGTCGAAGGTTTGCACGGCGCGCAGGGCGACGACGTATTCGTAAGTCCGCCCATCGCCCATCACGCCGACCGACTTCACCGGCAGGAAGACAGCGAAGGCCTGGGAGGTGAGTTCGTACCAGGTCAGGCCGCTGGCTTCGTCCTTGGTGTTGCGCAGTTCTTCGATGAAGATGGCGTCGGCGCGGCGCAGGAGCTCGGCGTACTCGTGCTTGACTTCGCCCAGGATGCGCACGCCCAGGCCGGGGCCGGGGAACGGGTGGCGGTAGACCATCTGCGGCGGCAGGCCGAGGGCGACGCCGAGTTCGCGGACTTCGTCCTTGAAGAGTTCGCGCAGGGGTTCGAGCAGCTGCAGGTTGAGGGTGTCGGGCAGGCCGCCGACGTTGTGGTGCGACTTGATGGAGGTGGCTTTGCCGGTCTTGGCGCCGGCGGATTCGATGACGTCGGGGTAGATGGTGCCCTGAGCCAGCCATTTGGCGCTCTTGAGCTTGCCGGCTTCGGCCTGGAAGACTTCGACGAATTCGCGGCCGATGATCTTGCGCTTGGCTTCAGGGTCGGAAACGCCGGCGAGCTTGCCCATGAACTGATCGGTGGCGTCGACGTGGATGATCTTCACGCCCATGTTTTCGGCGAAGGTCTGCATGACCTGCTTGCCTTCGTCCAGGCGCAGCAGGCCATGGTCGACGAAGACGCAGGTGAGCTGGTCGCCGATGGCCTTGTGGATGAGCGCGGCGGCGACGGACGAGTCGACGCCGCCCGACAGGCCCAGGATGACCTCGTCGCTGCCGACCTGCTCGCGGATGCGGGCCACGGCTTCGGAGACGTAGTCGGGCATGTTCCAGTCGCCCTTGCAGCCGCAGATCTCGTTGACGAAGCGGGCCAGCAGGGCCTTGCCTTGCACGGTGTGGGTGACTTCGGGGTGGAACTGCACGCCGTAGAACTTGCGCTCTTCGTCGGCCATGCCGGCGATGGGGCAGGACGGCGTGGAGGCCATGAGCTTGAAGCCCGGCGGCAGCGCGGTGACTTTGTCGCCGTGGCTCATCCAGACCTTGAGCATGCCGTGGCCTTCGTCGGTGCGGAAGTCTTCGATGCCTTCGAGCAGCTTGGTGTGGCCGTGGGCGCGGACTTCGGCGTAGCCGAATTCGCGATGGTCGGAGAAGCTGACGGTGCCGCCCAGTTGCTGGGCCATGGATTGCATGCCGTAGCAGATGCCCAGCACCGGCACGCCCAGCTCGAACACGGCGTGAGGCACGCGCAGCGAGCCCTCTTCGTAGGCCGAGGCGTGGCTGCCCGAGAGGATGATGCCCTTCAAGCCCTGCGCCATCTGCTCGCGCACGAAGGCGTCGTCGACGTCGCCCGGGTGGATTTCGGAGTAGACGCCGGCTTCGCGGACGCGGCGTGCGATCAGCTGGGTGACTTGCGAACCGTAGTCGAGAATGAGGATGCGCTGGTGCATGGAGAATCTACCGGTGATCAATAAAACCGCACCGGCAGAACCGCTGGTTCGTTCTGCGGTTCTGCCGGTGCGCGATGCCTGACATTGTAGTTGACTGTGCGGATCAATCGGCGCGGTAGTTGGGCGCTTCCTTGGTGATCTGCACGTCGTGCACGTGGGACTCGCGTACGCCCGCGGAGGTGATTTCCACGAACTCGGTCTTGGTGCGCATGTCGTCGATGGTGGCGCAGCCGCAATAGCCCATGGAGGCGCGGATGCCGCCCACCAGCTGGTAGATGATGGCGAGCACGCTGCCCTTGTACGGGACGCGGCCTTCGATGCCTTCGGGCACCAGCTTGTCGGCGTTGTTGGCGGGATCCTGGAAGTAGCGGTCGGCCGAGCCGTCGGTCATGGCGCCCAGGCTGCCCATGCCGCGGTACGACTTGTACGAGCGGCCCTGGAACAGCACCACTTCGCCCGGCGCCTCTTCGGTGCCGGCGAACATGCCGCCCATCATGCAGGCGAACGCGCCGGCGGCCAGCGCCTTGGCCACGTCGCCGGAGTAACGGATGCCGCCGTCGGCGATGAGGGGCACGCCGGTGCCTTCGAGGGCCTTGGCCACTTCGGAGATGGCGGTGATCTGCGGCACGCCCACGCCCGCGACCACGCGCGTGGTGCAGATGGAGCCGGGGCCGATGCCGACCTTGACGCCGTCGGCGCCGTATTCGACCAGGGCGCGCGCGGCGGCCGCGGTGGCGATGTTGCCGCCGATGACCTCGACCTTGGGATAGTTCTGCTTGACCCAGCGCACGCCTTCCAGCACGCCCTTGGAGTGGCCGTGCGCGGTATCCACGATGAGCACGTCGACGCCGGCGGCGACCAGCTTCTCGACGCGTTCTTCGGTGCCGGCGCCCACGCCGACGGCCGCGCCCACCCGCAGCTGGCCTTGCGCGTCCTTGCAGGCCACGGGGTGCTCGGTGTTCTTGACGATGTCCTTCACGGTGGCCAGGCCGCGGAGCTCGAACGCGTCGTTCACGATGAGCACGCGCTCCAGGCGGTGCTTGTGCATGAGGGCCTGGGCTTCGTCCAGCGTGGCGCCTTCGCGCATGGTGACCAGGCGTTCCTGCGGCGTCATGACGTTGCGCAGCGGCTGGTCGAGGTTTTCTTCGAAGCGCAGGTCGCGGTTGGTGACGATGCCGACCACTTTGCGGCCCTCGACGACCGGCAGGCCGGAGATGCCATGCTGGCGCTGCAGCGCGATGGCGTCGCGCACCTTCATTTGCGGAGTGACCGTGACCGGATCGATCACGATGCCGAACTCGTGGCGCTTGACGCGGGCGACTTCACGGGCCTGCGCGTCGGCGGAGAGGTTCTTGTGGATGATCCCGATGCCGCCCTCTTGCGCCATGGCGATGGCCAGGCGGGATTCGGTGACGGTGTCCATGGCGGCGGACACGAGGGGGATGTTGAGATTGATGTTGCGAGTGAGGCGCGTGGCCAGGGAGGTGTCGCGCGGCAACACCTCGGAATACGCAGGCACCAACAACACATCGTCGAAGGTGAGCGCTTTTTGAACGAGACGCATGGGTAACTCCGGGCGCAAAGCAAGATTATACGCCGACCGAGGGTTTTGCCTAGGTATAACCCTAGGTTTTTTGCGGGAGAAAACCGGCCCGGCCCCGCGGAGGACAGCGCCAGACGCGGGCCTGACGGGGGTCCGTCCGCCCTACCCCGGCCGGTGCCGCCGCACTATTGTTTTCCGCGTGGCCTGGCCGCGATACTGGGGCTTGCTTGCCCTGGAGGTGCGCCTGATGCACAAGCAGATTCAAGAACTCGGAGCCGAGGCCGCGCGGCACGGGCTGCGCCTGTGGGACTGCCCTTATTACCGCGCCGCCGCCATGCCCGGCCACACCGGCGAATCAATCGCGCGCTGGCTGCGGCGTGTACAAGCCTGGGAAACGGGCTGGAAGCGCGAAATCGAAAAGCGTCGCCCGCATCCGTGGTAGGGTTGCGCGCCGCCTCGCCTTTCCCGGCCCGCGCGGCGCGCGTCCTGGCATGCGCGGCTGGCGCACCGGCTATTGACGTTTAATTTTACCCGGATCATAATCTCTAAAAATCACCCGGATCAAATTATCGTGCTGGTGCAGTCATCATGATGAATTCGCTTTTTCCCGCCACCCATACCGCTTTCGTCGGACACCGCCTGCTGGCGGCGGGTCCGCTACCCGACGTGGCGCTGGCCGTCAAGGCAGCCGCCCCCAGGAGCGCCGACGCCATACTCGTGTTCGAGGACGCGACCGGACGGCAGATCGATCTCGACCTGAGCGGCACCGATGCCGACGTGGTGCGCCGGCATCCCGCTGTGGAGCCGGAAGAGCGTCCGCCGCTCGATCTGGCGCCGGCCCCCGCCGCCGCCCGCGCCCGGGGCCGCCCCAAGCTCGGCGTCGTGGCCCGGGAGGTGACGCTGCTTCCCCGGCATTGGGAATGGCTGGCGGCCCAGCCGGGCGGCGCTTCGGTGGCGCTGCGCAAACTGGTGGAGAAGGCGCGCCGAGAAAACGAATCCGCCGACCGCCGCCGCCGCCGGCAGGAGGCCGCGTACCGGTACATGTCCAGCATGGCCGGCAATCTGCCTGGCTTCGAGGAGGCGGTGCGCGCACTGTATGCGGACGACCCGCAAGCCTTTGCCGAACATGTCCAGTCCTGGCCCGAAGACGTGCGGGCCTACGCCACGCGGCTCGCATGGCGCGATGCACAAGCACGCGAAGACCTGGCCTGAAACCGCCGCAACGCAGGCAAGCAAAGGGCGCGCGCAGCGTCCGCCTTGCGCTGCGGGTCTTGAAAGCGGCGCAATCGCAACCACATCTGTGATGTAGCGGACGGCAAGCCAGGACGGCAACGCCGCGCGGCTCTCCCGAGCCCTGCTACACCGATTTCATGGGAGACGATTGATGGCCACTTTTCCTTTCTTCGATAGCGGCATCGCTTCGGCCTTCGATGCGATGCAGGAGCAGATGGAACGTCTGCTGCGCGGCGCGGGTCCCCGTTCCACCCTGCGCGGTTCGGCGCGGGCCGGTTTTCCGCCCATCAACGTGGGCGTGTGCCCGGGCTCGGTGGAGGCCGTTGCGTTCATGCCGGGCGTGGAGCCCGAGGCATTGAAGGTTTCCATCGACAAGGGCGTGCTTACCATCAGCGGCGAGCGCAAGGCCGAAGAGGCCCCTGCCGGCGCCACGTTCTATGCGCGCGAACGCGCCTCCGGCTCTTTTACGCGCGTGGTGGAGCTGCCGCAGGATGCCGACCCCGACCAGGTCGGCGCACGGTATGTCGATGGCTGCCTGAGGGTGTCGATCAAGCGCAAGGAAGCGTCGCAGCCGCGCGTGATCGCCGTCCAGTAACCGCAACGCACAGGGAGCATGATCATGAATGAACAAACGGAAGTCGCCGTCAACGCCCCCGCTGGCGAAACGGCGCAAAGCAACCAGAACACCAAGCGGTCCGTCACGCTGCCGCCGGTCGACATATTCGAAGACGCCAATGGCATCACGCTGCTGGCCGACCTGCCCGGCGTATCGAAAGACCGCCTGAACATCAGCATCGACGCCGACGAGCTGCTGATCGAGGGCGAAGCTTCGGTGGAAGTGCCGGCGGACATCCGGCTGGTGCATGGCGAGCTGCGCGCGCCGCTGTTCCGGCGCGCCTTCACGCTGAGCCAGGAGCTGGACAGGGACAAGATCAGCGCGAATCTCAAGCACGGCGTGTTGCGCCTGCACATCCCGCGCCTGCAGAAAGCGCAGCCGCGCCAGATCCCTGTCAATGTGGCGTAAATGCTCGCGGACGCGAGCCCGGGCGCCCGGCAGCGCCGCGCGTCCGGGCCCCGCTTCCTCGAAAGCGTAAGACGTTCTTAACGATCCCTTGCAATCCTGTTACATCGTCCGCCCTAAAATTACGGGGACATAGAGAAAAACAAGGAGAGCCTGTGCAACAGCCCGTGCAAGACGATCAAGCCAAGCCCGAACCGGCGCGTCGCCGCTGGCCCTTCGGCTATGGCGAATCCAACTGACCGGCCTGCCTGCTGACTGCCGTCGGGAGCCCGCGCCATGAACCCTGTCGCCCGCAATTTCCTGCTCTACGACGGCGACTGCCCGTTCTGTTCGAACTATGTGCGCCTGGTTCAATTGCGCAAGGCCGTGGGAGAAGTCGCGCTGCTGGACATGCGTGACCACCCCGACCTGGTTGCCGCCTACAAGGCCCAGGGCTACGACCTCGACCAGGGCATGCTGCTGCATCTGGACGGCCGCGACTACTATGGGGCCGACTGCATGCATCGCCTGGCGCTGCTCAGCACCGAAGACGATCTCTTCAACAGATCCAACGCCGCCGTGTTCCGGCGCCCCTGCCTGTCGGCCACGCTTTACCCGTTCATGCGTGCGGGACGCAATGTCACGCTGGCGCTGCTGGGCAAGAGGCGCATGCGGTTCGGCTGACCCAGCCGGCACGCTGCGCGCGCCGGCTGGCGCTCCCATCAGAACTTGTACGTGGCGCTCAACATGGCGGACCGGCCGTCGCCATATTCGATGGCCGACGAGCGCGACTCCTGGCCAAGCACCTGACGCACCCGCTCCACATAAGCCTTGTCCATCAGGTTGTCCACGTTGAGCTGCAGCTTGAGGTGCTTGTCCACGTCGTAGGCGACCATGGCGCTCTGCACCAGATACTTGGACAGCTTGCCATTGGCCTCCGCGGTGACGTTGCGGGTGCCCACGAAGCGCGCGCCGTAGCCGACCGTCCACGATTCGACGGGCTTGTACGTGGTCCAGAGATTGAAGGACGTGCGCGGCGTGTTGCCCAGCGGGTTGCCTTCACGAGCCGGAGAGGCAATGGAGCGCAGCGTCTTGCTCTGCACGTAGGTGTAGTTGGCGAAAACGCTCCATTGCGGCGTGATCGCGCCCGTTGCGCTCAGTTCCAGGCCGCGCGTACGCTGGCGGCCGGCCATCGCATAGGAACCATCGGCCATGCGCTCGCGCGCGTTGGTCTTTTCGACCTGGAACAAGGCGGCCGCCAGGCCCAGCCGGTTGTCGAGCACATCCCACTTGGTGCCCAGCTCGAACGCCCGGTTCTTTTCCGGATCGAGGTCGCTGGTGGCGGCGGTGAACTGGGATCCCGTGGTGACGAGGTGCTCGGCCGACGGGTTGAACGAGGATCCGTAGGAGGCGTAGATGCGGCCGTTGTCGGTGGGCTTGAAGATGATGCCGGCGCGGCTGCTCAGGGCACGCTCATTGCCCTTGACGCGGGTGACCGCGCCCGCGGAACTCTCGCTGCGCAGCGAGGCGTCGATCCAGTCGTATCGCAAGCCCAGGCTGAGATCGACCTGACGGGCCAGCGCGATGGTGTCAAACAGATAGAGCGCCTTGACCTCCATGCTGGTCTGGTGGCGGCCGAGGGAAGCCTTGCTGGTGGGCCCCGTCCAGTAGCCCGGCGGGTTGGAGAGCTCATAGCCCGCTGCCGGGAAATAGCGGTTGATGTTGTACGAATACGTGGTGCGGTCGTAGGTTTCGCGCGAGAACTCGAAGCCCGAAACCAGGGTATGGCCCAGCCCGCCTGTGTCGAACCGGCTGGTGAGGTTGGTCTGGTTGGCCCACATGTCGGTGGCGGAATCGCGGCCGTAGCCCTGCGGGCCCGCCGGCCTGTAGCGGCCCGGCGGCAGGCCCTTGGTATTGACGTGCGAGGCCGAGATGACGGTATCACGCGCTACGCGGGAGTAGCGGCTGAGGTTCTGCAGGTTGGCGCGGTCGTTGAAGGCGTGGGTGACCTTGAGCGTGACCGCGTCGGAATCGATTTCCTCGCGGTCGAGGTTGCGCCAGCCGAAATAGGCATGCTGCGACACGCCGGGCGCCTTCTGCCCCTTCAGCGCCGGCAGGCCGTAGTCGGGCAGGTTGTGGTCGTGCTGGTGGAAGTAGCTCAGGGTGACGCGGGTGGGCCGGTAAGGCCCAGGGAGAGCGAGGGCGCCACGCCCCAGCGGTGCTTGTAGATTTCGTCGCGGCCGGCCACGTCGCTGCGGTGGCCCATGAGATTCAGGCGGAACGCGCCGAAGCCGTCGGAGCCCGGAAGCTCGTGGTTGGCGTCCAGCGTCATGCGGCGATAGCGGTCGGTGCCCAGGCCGGTCGACAGCTCCGTGAAGCTGCCTGCGCGGGCTTCCTTGCTGATCATGTTGACCGAGCCGCCGGTGGTGCCGGCGCCGCCGAATACGGAGTTGGGGCCCTTGATGACCTCGACCGATTCGAGGTTGAACATGTCGGAGCGCGATGTTTGCGCGCTGTCGCGCAGGCCGTCGACCTGCAAGTTGGTATTGGCCGCGAAGCCGCGGATGTTGAAGGAATCGCCGGAACCGCCGCCGCCCTCGCCCGCGTTGAACGTGATGCCCGCCACGTTCGACAGCACCTGCCGCAGGCTGAGCGCGTTCTGCTCTTCGATGAGCTCGCGCGGCACCACGGTGACGGTCTGTGGCACGTCGAGCAGCGGCACGGCGTATTTGGGCGACCCGGACGACTCGGTTTTGTAGGCCTCCACCGGCGTGGCGGATACGGTGACCGGATCGAGCACGATGTGGCGGCCTGAAGCGGCGCTGTCGGCATGGGCGGGAGCCACCAGGGTTGCCGCAGCCATGGCGGAAAACAGCGTGGCGCTGGGCGGCAATGCTGAAGAAGCGAGATAACGGGCCATCAAAGAGACTCCAATTTGATAGGAATGATTCCTATTCGATTCTCTTTGGGACAGCCCAGGGGAGCCACAAGACGATTCTCGGTTTTTCGGCCATGGGCCGGGAATTTCCCCTAACCCTGTCCTAACTTGCACATTTCTCGCGGAAACATCCACCAGCGCCGCCCAGCCGGCATACCCGCCGGCGTGCGGCGGTCCGGGCGCGCGTGCGGCGCGGCACGTCCTGCGCACCGGCGGCGCGCTGCCCAACGCATCGACGGGCGTCGCCGAATCCGGCAAGGGTATTTACTTATGCCCTTTAATTATTTGTAGGACGCATACTGACTGCGCAAGAATTCGTCCTTGATATAAAGCAGCCCCCATGGAATTACGTCAACTCGAGGCCTTTGCAGCCGTCATGTCCACCGGCAGCGTGACTGCCGCCGGACGCCTGCTCGGCCGGTCGCAGCCCGCGATCAGCCGTCTGCTGCAGGAGCTGGAGGCCGAGATCGGCTATGCGCTCTTCACGCGCAGCGGCCCGCGCGTCACGCCGACCGAGCAGGGATTCCTGCTCTACGAAGACGTGGAGCGGGCGCTGGCGGGCATGCGTCATGTCGGGGAACGCGCCGCGCAGATCGCGCGTGGCCAGGCGCAGCCCTTGCGGCTGGCGGCGACTTCGGCGCTGGCGGCGGG
>NZ_LHSJ01000038.1:0-20948 GCF_001270295.1 Achromobacter sp. DMS1
GACTCGCGGCGCGGCGCGTGCCCTACGGCATGCTGGCCGCCGCGGTGCTGGCTGAAATCGATGGCGCGCTCTGGCTGCTCGACGCGGCCGACGCCCGGCGCGCCGGTTGCGGCCTGCACGGCGAATCCACCGCCGACCTTTCCTGGGAAGGCGACGCCTGGCGGCGCAAGGGCGTGCGGCTCGAAGAAAATGCCGATGGCCGCCTGGCGGCCTGGGGGGCGGCGCTGCACGCAGCTTTGCTCTCGGGCGCCATGACGCGCTGTTTCGAGCTGACGCTGCAATATGGCAACGACCGCAGCCAGTTCGGCCGCTCCATCGGCAAGTTCCAGGCCATCCAGCACCAGCTGGCCGTCATGGCCGAGCACGTCGCCGCCGCGCGCATCGCCACCGCCGCCGCGTTTCCCGCGCAGGCCACGCAGCCCGCGCTTCTGCCGTCGGCCGTCGCCAAGGCCCGCGCCAGCGAAGCGGCGGCGCTGGCCGCCTCCATCGCGCACGCGGTGCACGGCGCCATCGGCATTACCGAGGAATACGACCTGCAGCTCCATACGCGCCGTCTGCATGCCTGGCGGCTCGCGCACGGCTCCGAAGCGCACTGGAACGGCGTGGTGGGCAAGGCGCTGATGCAGGGCGGGGCGGGCGCGGCCGAGTTCGTGCGCGCGCTGCATCCCTGACGCCCTCCGGACGGCCGCCCCATTTCTTCCGACGAGTTCAACGCCATGTTCGACAAGACATACGAATCCGCCGACGAAGCGGTCAGCGTGATTGAGAGCGGCGCCACCATACTGGTTAGCGGCTTCGGGGACATCGGTCTTCCGTTCGAGCTTCTGCACGCCCTGGCGCGCACGCGCGTCAGGGACCTGACCATTGTCTCGAACAACGCCGGAACCGGCGAGCTGGGGCTGTCGCGCCTGTTCAAGAACCGCCAGGTGTCGCGCCTGATCGCCTCGTTTCCCTCGCAGCCGGATTCGCACCACTATTTCGCCGCCCACGAGGCCGGGGCCGTCGAGGTGGAGCTGGTGCCGCAGGGCACGCTGGCCGAACGCATCCGCGCGGGCGGCGCCGGCCTGGCCGGATTCTTCACGCCGACCGGCTACGGAACCGAACTGGCCGAAGGCAAGGAGTGCCGCATCATCGACGGCAGGGGATACGTGTTCGAGCGGCCGCTGAGGGGCGACTTCGCCCTCATCAAGGCGGATCTCGCCGACCCCTACGGCAATCTCAGGTATCGGCTCGCCAGCCGGAACTTCAATCCCATCATGGCCATGGCGGCGCGCACCACGATCGCCGAGGTCAAGAAGAAGGTTCCGGTGGGCGGCATCGGCCCCGACGACATTCATACTCCCGGCGTGTACGTGGACAGGATGGTGGAGGTGGGAAATGACTAAAGGATGGTCGGAAGACGAAATCGCTGCCCGCGTGGCGGCGGATCTGCCGGAGCACGCGGTCGTCAATCTGGGAATCGGCCTGCCCGTGCGGGTCGCCGGCCACATCCCGGCGGGAAAGACCGTCTTCTTCCATTCCGAGAACGGAATCATCGGGCTCGGACCCGCGCCGCAGCCCGGACGCGAAGACCCGGACGTCGTCAATGCCGCCAAGAAGCAGGCCACCCTCATTCCGGGCGCGTCCATTGTCCATCATGCGGATTCGTTTGCGCTGATCCGGGGCGGAAGGCTGGACTACTCCATCCTGGGCGCCCTGCAGGTGTCGGCGTCCGGGGACATCGCCAACTGGAAAGTGCCGGGCCAGAAAGGCGGCGGGGGCGTGGGCGGTGCGATGGATCTTGCCGTGGGCGCCAGGAACGTGCTGGTCATGATGCGCCACCAGGACAAGGCGGGAGCGCCCAAGCTCGTCCAGGCTTGCGCTTTTCCGCTGACGGCGGTGCGCACCGTGACGCGCGTCTATACGGAATTGGGAATCTTCGAATGCGCCGGCGATGCGTTCGTCGTGCGCGAGATGGCGCCGGGCGTGAGCCAGGATGAATTGCTCGGGAAAACGGAGGCGGTCTTGCGGTTCGCGTAGCGGCGATCCGGCCGTGCTGCGGACAACGAGTCTTACAAGGGAGGAGGCGTCATGATGATCCGAATGCTGTTGCTGGCTTTGTGCGTGTTTTCGTCGGCGGCGTCCGCCGCGCCGTTTCCCAGCAGGCCCATCAACCTGATCGTGCCGTATCCGCCCGGCGGCGCGGTGGACCCCATCGCGCGCCTGTACGCCGAGAAGATCACCCAGCACTGGGGCGTGCCCGTCATCGTGCTGAACCGCCCGGGGGCGGGAACCACGATCGGGCTCAACCAGGCGGCGAAGGCCGAGCCTGACGGCTATACGGTCGTGCTGGCCACGGCAAGCATCACCAGCAACGCGCCGTTGTACAAATCCCTGCCCTACGATACGCGCAAGGACTTCACTTACCTGAGCATGGCGGGAATGATCCCGCTGGCCATCGCCGCCAATCCCCGCACGCCGGTGAACACGCTGGACGAGCTTATCGCCCAGCTCAAGAAGAAGCCTGGCTCGCTGACCTATTCGTCGTCGGGCAACGGCACCATCATCCATCTCGGCGGCGAGCTGCTCAAGTCGCTGGCGGGCGTCGACATGGTGCACGTGCCCTACAAAGGCAGCGGCCCGTCGGTGATGGCGGGCGTGGCCGGCGAAGTCGACCTGACCTTCGACTCGGTGTTCCTGATGAACCCGCAGGTGGAAACCGGAAAACTCAAGTACATCGCCGTGGCGAGCGAAAAGCGGCTGAAATCGCTGCCCCAGGTGCCCGCCGTCAGCGAAAAGTATCCCGGGTACTTCGTCACGTCGTGGGTGGGCTTCATGGGGCCGGCCGGCATGCCGCAGGACGTGGCCCGGGCCTGGGCGGACGAAGTGGCGCGCGTGGCGGCGCTGCCCGACGTGCGCGACAGGCTGGCCGCCCTGGGCGTCGAATCCGTCTCCAGCACACCCCGGGAGTTCTCCACCTTCGTCGATAGCGAAATCGCCAAATGGGAGAAGGTGATCGAGGAGGCGGGCATTCCGCAAGTGCAGTAAGGCAGCAAGGGGCGGCCTTCGCCGCCTACTTCTCCTCCGCGATCACCAGCAGCACCGAGGCGGGATGCTTGCCCACCGAGGTAATCTTGTGCGGGATGCTGGAGTTGAAATGCGCGCTGTCGCCGGCGTTCAGGGTTTCGCGCCGGCGCGCGAGCTGCAGGCTCACGGTGCCCTTGAGCACATAGAGGATCTCCTCGCCCTGGTGATGGCTCATGGGGTGGTTGCGCACGGGCTCGTCGGTGGGGCTCATGACGAAGGCGACCATCCGGTGCCCGGGCAGCGTGCCGGACACCACCCGGGGCGCGCGGCGCGGCGCGTCCGCGCCGGGCTGGGCGCGGTTGATGACGATGGGATCGTCTTCCGGCGACTCGGCGAACAGCTCCTCCACTTTCACGCCCAACGCCTTCGCGATCCGCAGGGCGGCGCCGATGGACGGCGTGGACACCCCTCTTTCGAGCTTGGACACATAGCTGCGCGTGAGCTCGGCCGCCTGGGCCAGCTCTTCCAGCGTCAAGCCCGCCTGCACGCGTAACAACTTCAATTTGACGGCCATTGCTTTCCTGTTGGACACTTGTGTCCTAAAATCAACTTGTTTCTTGTCATAGATCAAAAAACCGGGCGGCCTCTCCACAACCGCCCACTTGCAAGGGGATATGTTATGACGTTCGGAAAACGTTGTCGGGCGATCATGATGGCCGTGCTTTGCGGCGCGGCAAGCGTGGCGGGCTGCGCCGCGGGCGCGGCGCAGCCGCGGTACCCGGACAAGCCCATCCGGCTGATCATTCCGTTCGGCGCCGGCGGCATCACCGACGTGGCGGGCCGCCTGGTCGGGCAATACCTGGGCGAGGCCCTGTCGCAGCAGATCGTGATAGAGAACCGCCCCGGCGCGGGCGGGGCGATCGCCGCGCAGGCGCTGTCGGCCGCCAAGCCCGACGGCTACACGCTGCTGCTGGGCACCGTAGGCACGCAGGTGGTGAACAAAATGCTCTACCGCAAGCTGGGCTACGACCCGGCGGCCATGACGCCGGTGTCGCTGGTCAGCAATTCGCCGTACGTGCTGGCGGTCAACGGGGTGGAGGGCGTGGACGACCTGCAGTCGCTGGTGCGCTACGCCAGGGACAACCCCGCGCGGCTGAATTTCGGGTCCGCGGGCAACGGCAGTTCGCCGCACCTGGGAATCGAGCTCTTCAAGCTGGCCACGAAGACGGATATCGTGCACATTCCCTTCAAGAGCGGGGCCGAGGCGGTCAACGCCGCGGTGGGCGGCCAGGTGAACATCGTGATCGACGCGCTGCCCGTCATCGAGCCGCAGGCCAAGGCGCACCGGCTGAAAATGCTGGCCATCGCCGATGCGCGGCGCAGCCGCGTGGCGCCCGACCTGAAAACCAGCGTGGAGCAGGGCCTGCCGCAATTCCAGATCGGCTCCTGGAATGCGCTGATCGCGCCGCCCGGCACGCCCGCTTCCACGGTCGAGGCGCTGAACAAGGCGCTGGCGCAGGCGCTCGAGCGTCCCGAGCTCGTGCAGCGCCTGGCGCAGATGGGCATCGAGCCGCTGCCCACAGGGGTCCAGGCGTACCGGAAGCACGTCGCCAACGAAACCGAGAAATGGTCCAAGGTCATCCAGGCCGCGGGCACGCGCCTCGATTGACGCGGCTTCGGGAGGAGGGTTGACGACATGCTGATTTACGACACCCTGCGTTCGGGCAATGCCTGGAAGGTGCGGCTGATGGCCAGCCTGCTGGGCGTGCCGCTGGCGCGCCGCACGCTGTCCATCGACCGGGGCGACCTGGCCAGCCCGGCATTCCTGGCCATCGCGCCCATGGCGCACGTGCCGGTGCTGCAACTGCCGGACGGCACGCACCTGGCCGAGTCGATGGCGATTCTCCACTACCTGGCGCAGGGCAGCCCGTGGTGGCCCCGGGACGCCCTGGCGCAGGCCCGGGTGCTGAGCTGGCTGTCGTTCGAGCAGGACCGTCACATGAAGCCGCTGGCGCAGCTGCGCCTGAACCTCGCGCTGCACCGGCGCGGCGATCCGCAAAGCGAGCCTTACGCCGGCCATGCGCGGGCGGCGCACGCCGCGCTGCAGGTGCTGGAGGCGCAGTTGCAACGGCAGGGCGCGCAGGGGTGGGTGGCCACGCAAGACCACCCCAGCATCGCCGACGTGGCCCTTTACCCCTATACCCGCATGGCGCCCATGGGCGGCATCGCGCTGGACCCTTACCCCGCCATCCGGGCCTGGCTGGCGCGCGTGGAGCGCCTGCCGGGATACCAGGCGCTCTTCCCGGGCCAGCCGGAACGCAATCTCTCCACCGCAGAACATCCCTAGGTCTACCCATGAACACCGACACTTTCAAGCTCGACAAGGCCACGCTGGTTTCGCAGTCCACCCGCAAGATCGACCAGCAGTTCCCGGAAAGCGCCTACTCCCTGCGCCAGAAGCTGGCGTTGACCTGCCGCATTCTCTTCGACAATGGCCACGACTCCGGGCTTGCCGGCCAGATCACGGCGCGCGCCGAGACGCCGGGCACGTTCTACACCCAGCAGCTCGGCCTGGGTTTTGACGAGATCGCCGAAGACAACCTGTTGCGCGTGGACGAAGACCTCAATGTGCTGGCTGGCGACGGCATGCCCAACCCCGCGAACCGCTTCCACTCCTGGGTCTACCGCGCGCGGCCGGACGTGAACTGCATCATCCACACCCATGCCGTGCACACCGCGGCGCTGGGCATGCTGGAGCAGCCGCTCATCGTTTCGCACATGGACAACTGCGTGCTGTACGACGACGTGGCCTTCGTGGCCAAATGGCCGGGCATCCCGGTGGGCAACGAAGAAGGCGAACTCATCGCCGGCGCGCTCGGCGGCAAGCGCGCGCTGATGCTCTCGCACCATGGCCTGCTGATCGCCGGCTCGTCGGTGGAAGAGGCCTGCGTGCTGGCCATTGCGTTCGAGCGCGCCGCGCGCATGCAGCTGCTCGCCGGCGCGGCGGGCGAGATCAAGCCCATCGACCCCGCGCTGGGCAAGGAAGCGCACGACTGGATCCTGCGCCCGCGACGCAACACTATCGCCTTCGAGTACTACGCCCGCCGTGCGCTGAAGAACCCGCGCAACGCGGACTGCCTGCGGCCGGCTTAGGACGGGTCGCCGGCCGCCTCGCCCCGCCAGGCCGGGCGCCCCGGCGCTACGCGCCGTTGGAAGACAGCCGCAGGTTGGTCTTGAGCATGTCGTAGACGTGGCGCGTGAGCGGGTTGATGTGGTCGCGGCGCATCCACAGGAAGTAGTTCACGTCGGGCAGGGGCGGCAGGCCGTCTTTCTCGCCCAGCACGCGCATGTCCGAACCCAGCAGCTCCACGCTGCGCGCGGTAATGCCCAGGCGCGCGCGCAGCGCCGCCTTGATGCCGACCAGGTTGGGAGCCACGTAGTTGGTCTGCCAGTGGACCTGGGACTGCTCCAGCGCATTGAGCGCGATGCGGCGGAAGATACTGGGCTCGTCGGCCAGCACCAGCGGCACGGGCGCGTGCATGTCGTGCACGTAGTCGGCGGAGCACAGCCAGACGGTGGGCGAGGTGCGCAGCACCACGCCCTCGAAGTCCGGGTCGAAGCGGGTGGAAACCGTGAGATCCAGCTCGCCGTTGCGCAGCGCGGTCATCAGGTGCGGGCTCCGGTCGACGCGGATCTCCAGCTTGATGCGCGGAAAGGTGCGCGCCACGTGCGTCAGCACGCTGGGCAGGATGCTGTCGGCCACGTCGTGCGGCGAGCCCAGGTGCAGCTCGCCTTCCAGCAGGCTGTCCTGCAGCGAGCGCAGGGCCTCGTCATTGATGGCGAGCATGTGGCGCGCATAGGTGACGAGTTTCTCGCCGTGGCTGGAAAGGCGCTTGTTGCGGCCGCGCTTCTCGAAGAGCGGCAGGTCGATCAGGTGCTCCAGCCGCTGCATCTGCTGCGTGACGGCCGATTGGGTCTTGTGCAGGCTGTCGGCGGCGGCGGAGAACGAATCGTGTTCGGCGATGGCGACCAGCGTGCGCAGCAGGTCCAGGTCCAGGTTGCGCATGGAAGATCCTCGGAATGTCGGGCATACCGGCGGACCTTAGCGCAAATCGGGGCGCGGCGCATGCGCGGCCGCCCCGCCTCAGTGCCGCACGTCCTCGAGGAACTTGCGGGCGCGGGGATGGCGCGGAGCGCTGAAGAACTCGGCCGGCGTGCTGTCTTCGAGAATGCAGCCGGCGTCCATGAACCAGATGCGGTCGGCGACCTCGCGGGCGAAATCCATTTCGTGGGTGACGACCACCATGGTCATGCCCTCGGCGGCGAGCTGTTTCATGACGCAGAGCACTTCGTTGACCATTTCCGGATCCAGCGCGCTGGTGGGCTCGTCGAACAGAATGACGGGCGGCCGCTGGGCCAGGGCGCGGGCGATGGCGACGCGCTGCTGCTGGCCGCCGGACAGGTTGGCGGGCATGGCGTCGATCTTGTGCGCCAGGCCCACCTTGGCCAGCAGGCTTTCTGCCAGCTCGTCGGCCTCGCGCGCCGGCATGCGGAACACCTTGCGCGCCGACAATGTCACGTTCTCGCGCACCGAATAATGCGGAAACAGGTTGAACTGCTGGAACACGAAGCCGATGGAGGCGCGCAGCTTGTTCAGGTCGTTTCGCGGATCGTAGATGCTGGCCCCGTTGACGGTGATGTCGCCTTTCTGGATGTTCTCCAGCCGGTTCAGGGTGCGGATCATGGTGGACTTGCCCGAGCCGGACGGGCCGCACACCACGAGCACCTGGCCTTTCTCGACGCGGCCGCAGACGTCGTTCAGCGCGTGGTATTCGCCGTACCACTTGTTCACGTTCTTCAATTCGATCATGGCGGTTTCCCCCTGTGATGGTCAGGCCAGCCCGAGCCGGCGCTTCTGGATGCGGGTTTCGATGCGTGCGGCCAGGCGCGAGAGCGCCAGGCAGACCGCGAAGTAGAAGCCGGCCAGGATGAGATACGTCTGCAGGGCCGACGTGAGTTCGATGCTGTTGATCTGCTGGCCGACGAAGGTGACTTCCTCCACCCCGATGACGTAGACGATGGAAGTGGCCTTGATGGTGGACACGAACTGGCTCACCAGCGACGGGATCATGTTGACCAGCGCCTGGGGCAGGATCACGTAGCGCATGCTCTGCCAGTACGACAGTCCGGCGGCGCGCGCGCCTCGGTCTGGCCGCGCGGCAGGCCCTGCAGGCCGGCGCGCACGATTTCGGCCAGGAAGGCGCTCTCATACAGCACGATGGCCACGAGCGCCGTCTTGAAGGCCGAGATCGTCATGCCGGTGACCAGCGGCACCGCGAAGTACGCCCAGAAGATGATCATGATGAGCGGCACGCCGCGGAAGGCCGTGATCCAGCAGGTGGCCAGGATGCGCAGCAGGCGGTAGTGCCCCACGCGCGCAAAGCCCAGCAGCACGGCGATGGGAAAGGCCAGGCCCAGCCCCAGCACGGCCAGCAGCAGGGTGGCCGCAAAGCCGCCCAGCGGCCCGTTGGGCCAGGAACCCACCAGGAACATGGCGCCGTATTTTTGCAGGATGTCGAGCATGGCTTATCCCTTGTAGGCCGACGGAAATGCCTTCTCCACGCGGCTGCCCACGAGCATGATCGCCAGCGAGCACAGCAGGTAGATCAGCGTGGTCACGGCAAAGACGTCGAAGGTCCGGAAGGTGAGGTTGTCGATGTTCTTGGCCTGGTAGGTGAGGTCCGTCACGCCGATCACCATGGTCAGGCTCGTGTCCTTGAAGAGAATGAGCGAGCGGTTGACCAGAGGCGGCACGCCGATGCGCAGCGCCTGGGGCAGGATCACGTAGCGCATGCTCTGCAGAAAGCCCAGGCCGATGGCGCGGCCCGCCTCGCCTGGGCGGCCGGAATGGCCTTCAGGCCGGAGCGCAGGTCTTCCGACATGTAGGCGCTGACGTTGAGCGACAGGGCGATCACGGCGAACAGCAGCTCGGTGTTGCCGGCGTTGACATAGGCTTTCAACCCGGGCGGCAGCACCTGGGGCATCCCGAAATACCACACCATGATCTGCACCACCGTGGGCACGTTGCGGTGGTACTCCACGAAGAGCGACATCAGCGCGTCCAGCGGCCTGAACGGTATGGCGCGCAGCAGCACGATGACGACGGCCAGCGCCATGCCCAGCAGCCACGACAGCGCGAACACCAGCAGGGTGGTCTTCAGGCCGTCGAGCAGCAGCTCGCCGTATTGCCCGTGCAGCAGAAAAGAAATATCCAGATCCATAAGCGGCAGCGGCGGCGGCGCGAGGCCGCCGCCTCATCCTCAATTGGCCTTGGCGACCGGTTCGACCTTGAAGGAGCGGGTGAGCTTGTAGATAGAGTCCTTGCCCAGCCACTTGGCGTAGATGGCGTCCAGCTCGCCGTCGGCGTCCATCTTTGCGAGCACCTTGTCCACGGCCTGCATCAGCCCCGTGTTGCCCTTGGACACCACCACCCCCATGCGCTCGGTGAACAGCGGTTCGTCGACCAGCACGGCGGGCGAGCCGGTCTTGGCGGATTCGATCTCGAATCGCTTGAGCGTGAGCTCGCCGGCCGAGATGCCGTCCACCTTGCCGTTCTGCAGGCCCAGGTAGCAGGTGGCCAGATCCTGATAGGTCACGATTTTCGACTTGGCCAGCACGCGGCTGGCGATGGCGGCCGAGGACGAGCCCTTGCTGGCGCAGACGCGCTTGCCCTCGAGCTGGGCCAGCGAGCCGATCTTCTCGTCGCGGCGCACCAGCACCTTGATGCTGCCCTGCAGGTATTGCAGGCTGTAGTCGACCTGGGCGGCGCGTTCGGGCAGGTAGGCCATGGAGCCGGCCACCACGTCCACGCGGCCCATTTTCAGTTCGGGAATGCGCGCTTCGGTGGACAGCGGCTTGTGCACCAGTTCCACGCCCAGTCCTTTGGCGAGCGCCTGGCACACGTCGACGTCGTAGCCCACGAACCTGCGCGTGGCCGGATCCTGGAAGGCATAGGGTTCGCTGGCGCTCTGGGTGCCGCAGACGAGCTTCTTGCTGGCCTCGATTTCCTTCAGGTCGCGGGCCTGGGCGCTGGCGGCCGCGGCCGCGGAAAGGGACAGGGCAATGACTGCGAGGGACGGCTTCATGGTTTTCTCCTTGGACTGTCTTGATGGTGGATGGCGGCGCCGGCGGTCCGCGCCGCGGCCGCGCCTCAGGGGGCGAAGCGGTAAGCGGCGCGTTCGCGCTCGTCGATCTGGTTGACCAGATTGGTTTCCCATTCCAGGTACTTGCGCGCGGCGGCCTTGTTGCCGCTGTGGCGGTCATGCACGAAGAAAAGAAAGTCGATGCAGTCTTCGTCGGGCGGGTTGCCGGGGCTGGACTCCACCGGCAGGCCCGCGCCGGTCCAGGCGGCGGGCGGATCGGCGAGCAGCAGCGGTTCCAGGCTCCCGGGCAGGCCGCGCGCATAGAGCTCGGCCACGCGCGGATCCTCGGCGACGAGCACGGTCTGACGGTCGGCCGCGGCGGGTTTGCCGCGTATGGCCCAGCGCGCGCCGGCGATGTGCGCCTTGCGGTAGGCCATGCTGGGGCGCAGGTCGACGAAGGCGGCGCCCTCTTCCAGCAGCGCGCGGGCCTGCGCGCTGTCGATGCGCGCCAACCGGCTTTCCACGGCCGGCGGAGGCGGCGGAGGCGCGTCCAGCGCGGCGGCCTCCAGCACGTGGACTTCCCAGCCCATCTGGCGCAGCCAGCTGGCCACCGTGGGGGCGCGCACGCCCTCGCCGTCGACCAGCACCAGCCGGGCGCCGCGCGTGCCCACATACTGGTCGGTGGCCTGGATGAGCTGGCCGCCGGGCGCGCTGGCGGCGCCGGGGTAGGTGCCGGCCTGATATTCCTCCGGCGTGCGCACGTCGAAGACGTAGGTCGTGCGCGCGCCGTCGGCCCGCATGGCGGCCAGGGCGGCGGGGTCGATAGCGGCAACGCCGTAGCGCGCCGCCAGCGCCTGGGCGCGCTCCCTGGCGCGCGCCAGCGCCGCCTGCGAGGTTTCCATGCCATGCCGGCGCGACTGGCCGTGGTCCAGCGGCAGGTCCTTGAGGTACCAGCCCTGGGTGCCGTTTTCCAGGGCGTACACCGGGTTCTTCACGCCCAGGTTGATGAGCGTCTGCGCGCCGATGATGCTGCGGGTGCGGCCGGCGCAGTTGATCACGATGGTGGTGTTCTCGTCGGGCACCAGCTCGTCCACCCGCAGCGCCAGCTCGCCGTTGGGGCAGCAGGTGGCCGTGGGGATGCTCATCTTCTGGTATTCGGCGAACGGCCGGCCGTCCAGCACCACCAGGTTGTCCCGGGCGGCCAGGCGCCGGCTCAGTTCCTCGGCCGTGATGGCGGGCGTGTGGAAGACGTGTTCGGCCAGCTCGCCGAAGGTTTTGCTCGGCAGGTTGACGCCGGCGAAGAGGGCATAGCCCTGGCCGCGCCAGGCGTCGACGCCGCCATCCAGCACGCTGACCTGGGTATAACCGAGGGCGCGCAGCGCCTCGGCCGCCGGTTCCGCCACGCCGTTGGCCTGGTCGTAGACCACGACGCGGGTCGTCTTGCGCGGCACCAGGCGCAGCGTTTCGAATTCGAGCTGGCTGTACGGCGCGTTGACGGCATAGAAAAGGTGGGACTCGCCATACTGGCCATGCTCGCGCACGTCCAGCAGGGCGATCTCGTGGCCGTCGTGCAGCCAGTCTTTGAGCGTGGCGGCGCCTACGCGCGCGCGGATCGAGGGTGTGATTGCCATGGGTTCAACAGGAAGAAGCGCCGGCCGCGCCGGCGCGGAGGACTACGAAAGGTGGGCGTCGAACGCCTGTTGCAGGTCGGCGATGAGGTCGGCCGGGTCTTCCAGGCCGATATGGAAACGGCACATCGGACCGCGCCCGCTCCAGGACGACAGGCTGCGCGCGGAAGCCATGTTCATGGGCACGACCAGGCTCTCGTAGCCGCCCCACGAGGCCCCGATGCCGAACAGCGCCAGCGCGTCGATCATGGCTTCCATGCGCTCGGGGCCGACCTCGGGCGCGAACTCCACCGACACCAGGCCGTTGCTGCCGCGGAAGTCGCGCTCGAAGATCTCGCGCTGCGCGCCTTCGGCGCAGGCGGCGGCATAGACACGGGCCACGCGCGGGTGCCGCTGCAGCCAGCCCGCCACTTCGAGCATGTGCGCCTGGTGGGCGCGCAGGCGCACGGGCAGGGTGCGCAGGCCGCGCAGCAGCAGGTAGGCGTCGTCCGCGCCCACGGTCTGGCCGTAATTGACCTGCGCGGTTTCCAGTTCCGGCCACGCCTCGCGGGTCGTGACCACCGTGCCCATCATGACGTCGGCGTGGCCGCTCAGGTACTTGGTGGCCGCGATGATGGAGATGTCGGCGCCCAGCGCCAGCGGCTGGTGCAGGAAGCCCGAGCCCCAGGTGTTGTCCACCGCCAGCAGGCAGCCATGCTTCCGGGCCAGGGCCGACACCGCGCGCAGGTCCATCATCTCGTAGACGAGCGAGCTGGGGTTTTCGGCATAGATCATGCGCGTGTTGGGCCGGATCTTCTCCGCCAGGTCGGAGCCATCGGGCTGGTAGTAGCTGTGCTCGATACCCAGGCGCGCCAGGCTCTGCGCGCACAGCGCGCGCGCCGGTTCGTACACGCCGTCGGTCATGAGCACGTGGTCGCCCGCCTTCAGGTAGGCGAGAAACACCATGGCGATGGCCGCCAGCCCGGTCGGGAACACCTTGGCGCGGTAGCCGCCTTCCAGCTCGACCAGCGCGTCTTCCAGCGCATAGGTGCTGTCGGTGCCGCGCGCGCCGTAGGAACGCAGGCGCTCCTGGCCGCGGCGCTGGCGCGTCTCGCGCCACTGCGCCACGCTGTCGAACACATAGGTGCTGGCCCGCGTTACCGGCGTGTTCACCCAGCCCTGGTGGGGCCGGCCGCTGCGCAGCAGCCGGGTTTCGTAGGCGCCTTGCGGCGCGTGCTGGTCCTTGGCCATGTCGCGTCTCATTTGCGGGTCTGCACGCCGATGGCCATCTGCTGGCAGGTGCCTTTTTCGAGATCGAAAGCGATGCGGCGGTCCAGCGTTTCCAGCGCACGGCCGTACATGTGCAGGTGGCGGATGACGTCCTGGCCCTCGATGTGCACGGCGTGGATGTCGTCGGGCATGAGAGCGATGCCGGCGCCGGGTTCGACGACCACGGTTCCGGTCTGCTCCAGCGTGGCGCGGCCCGGCTCGCTGCCGTCGTCCTTGCGGTCGTAGGTGTAGTTGAGTTCCACGCCTTCGACCGCGGCGATGCAGGCCCAGGTTGTGTGGTTGTGCGGCACGATCTTCTTGCCCGGGCGCATGACGTTCAGGTACAGCGCATAGGACTTGTCTTCGTCTTCCTGGATCAGGTAGCGGGCCTGCAGTTCCCCCTGCTCGGGCGCGGGGTAGCGCTCGGCGCTCCACCAGTCTTTGTGGGCGGCCAGGCCGACCAGTTTGTCCAGGACCTGGGCCAGGGTGTCGCGGTTTTCTCCGCCGCGCTCGAACAGCCCCTTGATCTGGTCGATGGCGGCGCGGATCTGGGCCGATCCCGGGTTGGCTTGCTGCATGGCGTATGGGCTCCGTGTCTTTTGTGGGAAACAGGCGCCCACCTTAAAGAGCCGGACCGCGCGATTCAAATTAGAGTTGCATTGAAATTCATTAGGATTGCTAATGTATTTTCCGCTTTCATAGAGGAATGGCGAGAAGAGCGCGACGGAGGACCGTCCGTCTCTAGGGGAAAATACCAATAAGAAACTGATCCATTTTCCGGCCCTGGAGCAACTCGCGCGGGCGCCGGGCCGGGCCGCGGACGCAGCGACCTGCACAAGCTTGAGTTTTTTCCTACGCACTTGTCAGTCTCATCCTATGGTGGCGGCGCCTGCGCTCTTCTTATGATTCCCAATCCTGTGCCGGCGCCGCATCGGGTTGCCCCGGGCGGAGTTCCCCGGCGGCGAAATATCCAGCCGTCGCGCCGCCCGTCTTCCGCGCTTCCCGGCCCACGGTCATCCGCGGCATATCGAGGAAAAAGTGAAACTCCTTCAGTCGATTCTGCTCGTCGCCTTGCTGTGCTTTTCGAAAGCCGGCTTTGCCGTCATTTGTCTCAAGGAGGGCGGCCTTTCCAAGGATTCGGTCGACATCCGCACCACCATCGCCGTGCCCAACGACGAAGCAAGGGGCACGGTGCTATGGCGCTCGCCCAATTACCACATGCGCGTCGAATGCAAGCAGGAAAAGTCGATAAGCCTAGGCGAGAAGGTCTTCATCTATCTCAGCCCCACCGACCAGGGCATGACCCAGCTGGGGCCCGACATCGAGTTCGGCGTCAACCTGAAGGGTGTCGACTACACATGCAGCAGCCTGGAGCGGTGCCGCATGGAAATCGGCGAGACCGAGCCTTGCGCCCTCTTGTGCACCAACTTCAAGACCCGTTTCTCGATTGCGTACAACTTCTTCATCGCCAAGAAATCCACACCGGAGCAAAGCGCACACAAAGAGGGCGTGCTGGCGGGGCTTTCCCAGTACGACGCCTTCCAGATCGACGGCGAGGGGGGCATCAACGAGCGTCCGGGCCAGAACTTCCGCATGACGGTCACGGGGCTGAACCGCATGCGTTACGTGGGCTGCCTGGCCAAAATAGCGCTGTATCCCTCCGTGCTCGATTTCGGGCCGCTTCCCATGAGCGGCGCGCGCGTCGGCGATCCCATCGCCGAGAAGTCCTTCTACATCATCGTCGGCAAGAACTGCATCAGCTATTACGGGCTGTCGGCCATCATCGTGCCGACCAATGGCAGGTTGCTGGACCAGTACACGCTGGTTCCCGACCATAACGCCTCGCTGGGCATCTCCATCTACGCCGCCGACGGCAAGTCTCCCGTGCCGTTCAACGAGGAGTTCACCGTGATGCCGCCCACGGAAAACGTGTACTTCACCGCCGGCTTCAGGGTCCGGCCGAAATGGCTGACGGAAAAGCCCACGACGGGCCCGTTCCATGCCGCCGCCGTAATCAGCGTGTACTACAAGTAGCAAGCGATGCAAAGAAGAATCACTGCAAGACCCGGCGGCAATAGCCTTCCTCAGGGAGGAACTCGATGAGAGGCTGGCTGGTTTCGTTCTTTTTCGCCGCCACGCTGTTTGCCGCAGACAGCCACGCTGCTTTCAGGTGCTACAAGGATCCGTTGACTCTCCACGAGTCCATGGTCGTCGACGGCCCGGTCATCCTGGTGGACAACAACGCGCGCGAGGGCACGGTGTTGTGGCGCTCTCCCACCATCAACCTCACCCTGGTCTGCTATCACGACCACTGGGGTTGGGGCGAGGATGTCTATATATACCTGTATCCGGGCGCCACCGACGATACCCACTTCAGCCCGGGGCTCGGACTGGGCATTCGCATGAATGGAACCGACGAACCCTGCCCCGTCATCGCCCCGTACTGCCGCAAGTCGATCGGAAAGACGTCGTCCTGCTTCTTTAGTTGCTCAGGCCGCAAGACGGTCTTCCAGATTTCCTATAGTCTGTTTCTGTTCAAGAAGCAGAGTCCATGGGACACCTCCCGCCTGTCGGGGCCGCTGGCCGCGGCCACCGCCGCCGACGCGATGAGCATCGGCGACAAGAATGGGCTTCCCACTCCTGGCAATTCTTCCTACAAGCTCGTTCTTACAGGGCTGGAAAAGGTGCGCTATGCCTATTGCCAGCCCGCGGCCAGCGTAACGCCGAGCGTGATCGACTTCGGCTCGATTTCCATGTCCACTGCCCCCACAGGCGGCGTCATCTCGGAGCGGTCCTTTTTTGTTACGGTGGACAGGAAGTGCTCGCTGCAGGCCGGGATATCCGCCGTCATGAACGTCACCAAGGGATCGGTATTGGCGGATCACGCGCTGCTCCCTGCCCAGAACCAGTCCGTCGGCATTTTTCTGTACGGCGAGAATGGCTTACCCATACCTTGGGGCAAAGAAATCCGGTTGCTGCCGCCCGGCAAGGACGCACGCACGGCCGCGCGCATCGATACACACCTGAAGTGGATGGCCGAACGCCGCGAACCGGGACCGTTTTCCGCGACGGTGGTCGTCGACGTGTACTACAAATAGCCGCGGGCGGCGCGCCGCCCGCGGCGCGATTCAGAAGCCCGCGCGCGGCACGTGCACGCGGCCGTCCATGAGCACTCGGGCGCTGCGGCTCATGATGGCCTTGGTGACTTTCCACTCGCCGTTCACCTGCTCGGCCTTGGCGCCCACGCGCAGCGTGCCCGAGGGATGGCCGAAGCACACGGTGTCGCGCTCGCCGCCGCCGGCGGCCAGGTTGACCAGGGTGCCCGGCACGGCCGCCGCCGTGGCGATGGCCACCGAGGCCGTGCCCATCATCGCGTGGTGCAGCTTGCCCATGGACAGCGCACGCACCAGCACGTCCACGTCCGACCGGGCGATGCGCTTGCCGCTGGAGGCCACGTACTCGCGCGGCGGCGCCACGAACGCCACCTTGGGCGTGTGCTGGCGCGCGGCGGCTTCTTCCAGCTTGCCGATGAGTCCCATGCGCAGCGCGCCGTGCGCGCGTATGGTCTCGAAGCGCGCCAGGGCGGCGGCATCGCCATTGATATCGTCCTGCAGCTCGGTTCCCTTGTAGCCCAGCGCCTCGGCGTCCAGGAAGATGGTGGGAATGCCGGAATTGATCATGGTGGCCTTGAACGTGCCCACGCCGGGCACCTCCAGCTCGTCCACCACGTTGCCGGTGGGAAACATGGACCCGCCGTCGCCGTCTTCCGCCGGGTCCATGAATTCCAGCCGCACCTCGGCCGCGGGGAAGGTCACGCCGTCCAGCTCGAAGTCGCCGGTTTCCTGCACCGCGCCGTTCGTCATGGGTACGTGCGCGATGATGGTCTTGCCGATGTTGGCCTGCCAGATGCGCACCACGGCCACGCCGTCGGCCGGCACGCGGCTGGCGTCCACCAGCCCGTTGGCGATGGCGAACGGCCCCACGGCCGCCGAGAGGTTGCCGCAGTTACCGCTCCAGTCCACGAACGGCTGGTCGATCGAGACCTGGCCGAAGAGATAGTCCACGTCGTGGTCCGGGCGGGCGCTGCGCGACAGAATGACGGTCTTGCTGGTGCTGGAGGTGGCCGCGCCCATGCCGTCGATCTGTTTGCCGTACGGATCGGGGCTGCCGATCACGCGCAGCAGCAGGGCGTCGCGAGCCGGGCCGGGCACGCGGGCGGATTCGGGCAGGTCGTCCAGCTTGAAGAAAACGCCTTTGCTGGTGCCGCCGCGCATGTAGGTGGCGGGAATACGGATCTGGGGGGCGTGTGCCATGGCGCAGTCCTGGTGTTTAGGGTTACGGGAAAGGCGGGCCTGCGCCCGCCGTCGTTGCCGGGCGTCAACCGGCCTTTTGCGCGCCGGCGGCGGATTCGGCCTCCAGGAAGTCCTGGGCGAAGCGTTGCAGCACGCCGCCCGCTTCGTAGATGGAAACCTCCTCGGCCGTGTCCAGCCGGCAGGTGACCGGCACCGCTTCGGTGCGGCCGTCGCGGCGGTGGACGACCAGCGTGAGGTCGGCGCGCGGTTCGCGCGTGCCCACCACGTCATAGGTTTCGGTGCCGTCCAGCGCCAGCGTCTTGCGGTTCGTGCCGGGCTTGAACTCCAGCGGCAGCACGCCCATGCCGATCAGGTTGGTGCGGTGGATGCGTTCGAAGCCCTCGGCCACGATGGCTTCCACTCCCGCCAGGCGCACGCCCTTGGCCGCCCAGTCGCGCGAAGAGCCCTGGCCGTAGTCGGCGCCGGCCACGATGATGAGCGGCTGCTTGCGCTCCATGTAGGTTTCGATGGCTTCCCACATGCGCATCACCTTGCCCTCGGGCTCCACGCGGGCCAGCGATCCCTGCCTGACGGTGCCGTCGGCGTTTTTCACCATCTCGTTGTAGAGCTTGGGGTTGGCGAAGGTGGCGCGCTGGGCCGTGAGGTGGTCGCCGCGGTGGGTGGCGTAGGAGTTGAAGTCCTCCTCGGGCAGGCCCATCTTCGCCAGGTACTCGCCCGCCGCGCTGTCGGCCAGGATGGCGTTGGACGGCGAGAGGTGATCGGTGGTGATGTTGTCGCCCAGCACCGCCAGCGGCCGCATGCCGCGCAGCGTGCGCTCGCCCGCCAGCGCGCCTTCCCAGTATGGCGGGCGGCGGATGTAGGTGCTCTGGGGGCGCCAGGGGTACAGCGGACTCACGGCCGTCTTGCGCTCGTCCTGGATGCCGAACATGGGGGCGTACACCTTGCGGAACTGCTCGGGCTTGACGGCGCTGCGCACCACCGCGTCGATTTCCTCGTCGCTGGGCCAGATGTCTTTCAGGCGGATCTCGCGGCCTTCCGCGTCCACGCCCAGCACGTCGCGCTCGATGTCGAAGCGGATGGTGCCGGCGATGGCGTAGGCCACCACCAGCGGCGGCGAGGCCAGGAAGGCCTGCTTCGCGTACGGGTGGATGCGGCCGTCGAAATTGCGGTTGCCCGACAGCACGGCGGTGGCGTAGAGGTCGCGGTCGATGATTTCCTGCTGGATCTTCGGGTCGAGCGCACCCGACATGCCATTGCAGGTGGTACAGGCGAAGGCCACCACGCCGAAGCCCAGTTTTTCGAGCTCGGGCGTAAGGCCGGCTTCGTCCAGGTACAGGGCCACCGCCTTGGAGCCGGGCGCGAGCGAGCTTTTCACCCAGGGCTTGCGCGCCAGGCCCGCGCGGTTGGCGTTGCGCGCCAGCAGGCCCGCGGCGATCACGTTGCGTGGATTGCTGGTGTTGGTGCAGCTTGTGATGGCCGCGATGATGACCGCGCCGTCCGGCATCTGGCCCGGCGTGTTTGCCACCTTGCCGGCAATGCCGCGCTCGGCCAGGTCGGAAACCGGCAGGCGGCGATGCGGGTTGGAGGGGCCGGCCAGCGTGCGCACCACCGTGGAGAGGTCGAAACGCAGCACGCGCTCGTAGCGGGCGTTCTTCAGCGTATCGGCCCACAGGCCGGCGGTCTTGGCATAGGTTTCCACCAGCGCCACCTGTTCTTCCTCGCGGCCCGTCAGGCGCAGGTAGTCGATGGTTTGCCCGTCGATGGCGAACATGGCGGCCGTGGCGCCGTACTCCGGGGCCATGTTGGAAATGGTGGCGCGGTCGCCCAGCGTGAGCGCGGCCGCGCCCTCGCCGTAGAACTCCAGGTAGGCGCCCACCACTTTCTCCTTGCGCAGGAACTCGGTGAGCGTGAGCACGACGTCGGTGGCGGTAATGCCGGGCTGCGGACGGCCGGAGAGTTCTACCCCCACGATGTCGGGCAGGCGCATCCAGGAGGCGCGGCCCAGCATGACGTTCTCGGCCTCCAGGCCGCCCACGCCGACGGCGATCACGCCCAGCGCGTCCACGTGCGGCGTGTGGCTGTCGGTGCCCACCAGGGTGTCGGGGTAGGCCACGCCGTCCTGCGCATGGATCACCGGCGACATGCGCTCCAGGTTGATCTGGTGCATGATGCCGTTGCCCGGCGGCACCACGTCGATGTTGCGGAACGCCTGCTTGGTCCAGTCGATGAAATGGAAGCGGTCTTCGTTGCGCCGGTCTTCCACCGCGCGGTTCTTGGCGAAGGCGTCGGGATCGTAGCCGCCGTACTCCACGGCCAGCGAGTGGTCCACGATGAGCTGCACCGGCACCACCGGGTTCACCTTGGCCGGGTCGCCGCCTTTTTCGGCGATGGCGTCGCGCAGGCCCGCCAGGTCCACCAGCGCCGTCTGGCCCAGGATGTCATGACAGACCACGCGCGCCGGGTACCACGGAAAATCCAGGTCGCGGCGCCGTTCGATGAGCTGCCGGAGGGCGTCGTTGAGCAGCGCGGGCTCGCAGCGACGCACCAGGTTTTCGGCGAGCACGCGCGAGGTGTAGGGCAGTTCGTCGTAGGCGCCCGGGGCGATGGCTTCCACGGCGGCGCGGGCGTCGAAATAATCCAGGCGGGTGCCCGGCAGGGGCTTGCGGTAGGAATGGTTCATGCTTCGCTCTTTTGCAGCTTGCCTTGCGCGATCTGCTGTTCGATGTTGAGACGGGATGCGCGGATGTGCCGGCGCATCAGGATTTCGGCCAGCTCGCCGTCGCCGTCGGCGATGGCGTCCAGGATGCGGTGGTGTTCCGCGTACGACTGGCGCGGGCGGTTCGGCGTGTTGGAGTACTGGATGCGGTACATGCGCGCGAGCTGGTAGAGCTCGTCGCACAGCATGCGAAACAGCATCTGGTTGCCGCTGCCCTTAACGATGCGGTAGTGAAAATCGTAGTCTCCCTCCTGCTGGTAATAGCCGCGGCCCGCCTGGAACGCCTCGTCGCGCTCGTGCGCCTCGAGCACGCGGCGCAGCTCTTGCACGTCTTGCGCGTGCATGCGCTCGGCCGCCAGGCGGCAGGCCATGCCCTCCAGGGATTCGCGTATTTCGTAGAGCTCGCACAGCTCCTGCTGGCTCAGCGACACCACGCGCGCGCCCACGTGCGGCACGCGCACGAGCAGCTTCTGCCCCTCGAGCCGGTGCAGCGCTTCGCGCAGCGGCCCCCGGCTCACGCCGTAGGCGCGCGCCAGCTCAGGCTCGGAAATCTTGCTGCCCGGCGCGATCTCACCCTTGACGATGGCCGACTGCAGCTTGCGGAAAAGCTGGTCGGACAGCGTCTCGGCGTCGCCCGCCGGGTCGGGCAGCGTGAGCACTTTGCTCATGGTGTTGACAATCTTGTGAGTTTTACTGCGTTTTGCCGATTATTTCGGCTTGGAATTCACTGATTGTCAACAATTTAGTCCGGAACGCGGCGGGCCGCAAGCCGGGCGCTCAGATGCCCGTATCGGGGTAATTGGGGCCGGCGTCGTGGAACCCGCCGCTGCTGTAGGGGTTGACCGCCCCGGGATGCGGCGGCCCGCCGGGGCCGGAACAGGCGGTGAGCAGGGCG
>NZ_LHSJ01000039.1:0-20458 GCF_001270295.1 Achromobacter sp. DMS1
CTTGCCGCGCGCCGCTGGCCGCGCGCCGCTTGCCACCTGCGGCGCACTGCATTCTTCGATAAACGGGCCTCCCGGTGCCAGCCGGAGGCCCGTCGCGCTGCCGCGCGCCGTCACTGCTCATCGCGTTTGTCCTTATTGTTGTTGTCAACGTTGCCGTTTGCGCCGGTCCTCCCGGCGGCGCAGGATGCGGGCGGCCGGCCGGCAACCCGTCCTCGGGCAGGGGCTCCCGCCGCCGGTACGGCCGTGCGCTATACTTCCAAGGTTTTGTTGCCGCGCACCATGCGCGGGCCGCCACCCCGCGGGTCGTCCGGCGGGCCCTGTTACATGCCGTTTTACCGCTAAGCCCATACCGCTAAGCCATGACAGGCCAGTCGTTCAACGCCCGCACCGCAGGCCACTAGCATGCCCTTGCCACCGCCGGATTGTCCTCGCCAGCCGCTGCACACGCGTTCCATACGCGTGCAGTCCTACGCGCGCGACGACGGCCTCTGGGATCTCGAAGCCGAGCTCATCGACGTCAAGGCGTACGATTTCCCCAAGCAGAACGGCGAGGTCTTCAAGGCCGGGCGGCCCATCCACCACATGCACCTGCGCATCACCATCGATGGCGATTTCACCATCGTGGCCGCCCGCGCCGCGTACGACGCCGCGCCCTACGGCGGTCATTGCATGGCCATCGAACCGGCTTACACTGACCTGGTCGGCATGAACCTCCTCAAGGGATTCCGGCGCCAGGTCAAGGAGCGCTTCGGCCACGTCGCGGGCTGTACGCATATGACCGAGCTGTCGCAGGTGCTGCCCACGGCGGCGGTACAAACCATGGCAAACCGGCGCCGGCAGCAGGCCGAGCCGGACCGCCGGCCTTTCCAGCTCGACGGCTGTCATGCCTTGCGGACCGACGGGCCGGTCGTGGCTGAGCACTATCCCAGGTGGTACACAGGGGACAGCGCTGAGGCATCGGCCGATTCGTCCTCCGATTCACCTTCTCTTTCTCATTCGTCCTGACAGGTAACACATGAAAATCCACGAGTATCAAGGCAAGGAACTGCTGAAGCAATTTGGCGTCCCCGTGCCGCGCGGGATCCCCGCTTTTTCCGTCGACGAGGCCGTGGCTGCCGCTGAAAAGCTGGGTGGACCGGTGTGGGTCGTCAAGGCGCAAGCCCGTCGCGCTGCCGCGCGCCGTCACTGCTCATCGCGTTTGTCCTTATTGTTGTTGTCAACGTTGCCGTTTGCGCCGGTCCTCCCGGCGGCGCAGGATGCGGGCGGCCGGCCGGCAACCCGTCCTCGGGCAGGGGCTCCCGCCGCCGGTACGGCCGTGCGCTATACTTCCAAGGTTTTGTTGCCGCGCACCATGCGCGGGCCGCCACCCCGCGGGTCGTCCGGCGGGCCCTGTTACATGCCGTTTTACCGCTAAGCCCATACCGCTAAGCCATGACAGGCCAGTCGTTCAACGCCCGCACCGCAGGCCACTAGCATGCCCTTGCCACCGCCGGATTGTCCTCGCCAGCCGCTGCACACGCGTTCCATACGCGTGCAGTCCTACGCGCGCGACGACGGCCTCTGGGATCTCGAAGCCGAGCTCATCGACGTCAAGGCGTACGATTTCCCCAAGCAGAACGGCGAGGTCTTCAAGGCCGGGCGGCCCATCCACCACATGCACCTGCGCATCACCATCGATGGCGATTTCACCATCGTGGCCGCCCGCGCCGCGTACGACGCCGCGCCCTACGGCGGTCATTGCATGGCCATCGAACCGGCTTACACTGACCTGGTCGGCATGAACCTCCTCAAGGGATTCCGGCGCCAGGTCAAGGAGCGCTTCGGCCACGTCGCGGGCTGTACGCATATGACCGAGCTGTCGCAGGTGCTGCCCACGCGGCGGTACAAACCATGGCAAACCGGCGCCGGCAGCAGGCCGAGCCGGACCGCCGGCCTTTCCAGCTCGACGGCTGTCATGCCTTGCGGACCGACGGGCCGGTCGTGGCTGAGCACTATCCCAGGTGGTACACAGGGGACAGCGCTGAGGCATCGGCCGATTCGTCCTCCGATTCACCTTCTCTTTCTCATTCGTCCTGACAGGTAACACATGAAAATCCACGAGTATCAAGGCAAGGAACTGCTGAAGCAATTTGGCGTCCCCGTGCCGCGCGGGATCCCCGCTTTTTCCGTCGACGAGGCCGTGGCTGCCGCTGAAAAGCTGGGTGGACCGGTGTGGGTCGTCAAGGCGCAAATCCATGCGGGCGGCCGCGGCAAGGGCGGCGGCGTGAAGCTCGCCCGCTCGCTGGACGAAGTCCGCAAGCTGGCCGGCGAAATCCTCGGCATGCAGCTGGTCACGCACCAGACCGGCCCCGAGGGCCAGAAGGTCCGCCGCCTCTACATCGAAGAAGGCGCCGACATCCAGAAGGAATACTACGTGTCCGTGGTCACCGACCGCGCCACGCAGAAGGTCGCCTTCATCGCCTCCAGCGAAGGCGGCATGGACATCGAGGAAGTGGCCCACTCCCACCCCGAGAAGATCGTCACCGAGTACATCGACCCGCTGGCCGGTCTGACCGCCGAGCAGGCCAGGAAGATCGCCGACGCGATCGGCATGCCCGCCGAGTCCACCGCGCAGGCCGTCGACGTGTTCCAGAAGCTCTACAAGTGCTACATGGAAACCGACGCCTCGCTGGTCGAGATCAACCCGCTGAACCGCGACAGCAAGGGCAACATCATCGCCCTGGACGCCAAGTTCAACTTCGACTCCAACGCGCTCTTCCGCCATCCTGAAATCGTCGCCTACCGCGACCTCGACGAAGAAGACCCCGCCGAAATCGAAGCCAGCAAGTTCGACCTGGCCTACATCCAGCTCGACGGCAACATCGGCTGCCTGGTGAACGGCGCCGGCCTGGCCATGGCCACCATGGACACCATCAAGCTGTTCGGCGGCGAGCCCGCCAACTTCCTGGACGTCGGCGGCGGCGCCACGGCCGAGAAGGTCACCGAAGCCTTCAAGATCATGCTCAAGAACAAGGGCGTGAAGGCCATCCTGGTCAACATCTTCGGCGGCATCATGCGCTGCGACGTCATCGCCGAAGGCGTGATCGCGGCTTGCAAGGCCGTCAACCTGAACGTGCCCCTGGTCGTGCGCATGAAGGGCACCAACGAAGAACTCGGCAAGAAGATGCTGGCTGACTCGGGCCTGCCGATCATCAGCGCCGACACGATGGCCGAAGCCGCCACCCGCGTCGTAGCCGCCGTCAAGTAAAAAATTGCCAAGGATTCACAAATGTCGATTCTGATCAACAAGGACACCAAAGTCATCACCCAGGGCATCACGGGCAAGACGGGCCAGTTCCACACCCGCATGTGCCGCGAGTACGCCAACGGCAAGGCCGCTTTCGTGGCCGGTGTGAACCCCAAGAAGGCCGGTGAGGACTTCGAAGGCGTGCCCATCTACGCCTCCGTGAAGGAAGCCAAGGCCGACACCGGCGCCACCGTGTCCGTCATCTACGTGCCGCCGGCGGGCGCCGCCGCCGCCATCTGGGAAGCCGTCGAGGCCGAACTGGATCTGGTCATCTGCATCACCGAGGGCATTCCCGTGCGCGACATGCTCATGGTGAAGAACCGCATGAAGGACAAGGGCAGCAAGACGCTGCTGCTGGGCCCCAACTGCCCCGGCCTGATCACCCCCGACGAAATCAAGATCGGCATCATGCCCGGCCATATCCACCGCAAGGGCCGCATCGGCATCGTCAGCCGCTCGGGCACCCTGACGTACGAAGCCGTGGCGCAGGTCACCGAGCTGGGCCTGGGCCAGTCGAGCGCCGTGGGCATCGGCGGCGATCCCATCAACGGCCTGAAGCACATCGACGTGCTGAAGATGTTCAATGACGATCCCGACACCGACGCCGTCATCATGATCGGCGAAATCGGCGGCCCGGACGAAGTGAACGCCGCGCAGTGGGCCAAGGACAACATGAAGAAGCCCGTGGTCGGCTTCATCGCCGGCGTCACCGCGCCTCCCGGAAAGCGCATGGGCCACGCCGGCGCGCTGATCTCCGGCGGCGCCGACACGGCCGACGCCAAGCTGGAAGTCATGGAAGCCTGCGGCATCCGCACCACGCGCAATCCCTCCGAAATGGGCAAGCTGCTCAAGTCGGTGCTGTAACGCGCAGCGTCGCACACGAAAAACCCGCCATCCGCGATGGCGGGTTTTTTTTCGCGCGCGCTGCCGGCGCAATGGCGCATGCGGCCCTGCCCGCGCGGGTTCCGCCCGCAGACCGGCCGCGGCTTTCCCGAGGGTTTTTCCCCGCTGCTTTCCATTTCCTAGGGGAAACCCTCGTCCACATCGCGTCGGCCAACCATACGGAAAGCTGAACGAAACTATAATGAAAGCAAAACCGACACGCGCCAGCAAGTCAGAATGCCGCCGGGCTCGCACCAAGGCGGTCAGCGTGTCCTTGTCTTTTTCATCCATTCATTTGGTTTTTCGTCCTAGGGGGATCACATCTAGGAAAGAGAGGGTATGGAACTCAGTTCAGCGGCATTCTGGATAGCGTTGCTTCAGATCATTTGGGTCAACATCCTGCTATCAGGCGACAACGCCGTGGTCATCGCGCTGGCGGCGCGTTCGCTGCCTCCGGCGCAACAGAAAAAAGCGATTGTCATCGGCTCGGCCGCGGCGATCATCATGCGTATCGTGCTGACCCTGGTTGCGGCAAAGCTTCTGCTGCTGCCTTGGCTGAAACTCATCGGCGCGCTGCTGCTCGTGTACATCGGCGTTTCGCTGCTGCTGCCGGAAGGCGAAGACGAAGGGGGTGGCAAGGAGCATGGCAGCCTGCTCGTCGCGATCCGCACCATCATGATCGCCGACCTGGTCATGAGCCTGGACAACGTGGTGGCGGTGGCCGCCGCGGCCATGGGCGACACCACGCTGCTGGTGCTGGGCCTGGCCATCAGTATTCCGCTGGTCATCTTCGGCAGCACGCTGCTGCTCAAGGTCATCGAACGCTTTCCCATCATCGTGTGGGTGGGCGCGGCCCTGCTGGGTTTCATCGCAGGCGAACTGCTGGTGGGCGATCCGGCGCTGCAGGAGCCCGTGGCGCGCATCGACGCGGCGCTGGGCGTGACGCAGCACGACTTCGCGCTGATCGCGGGAGCGCTGGGCGCGGTGCTGGTGCTGGCGCTGGGCAAGATCATGCTTGGCCGCCAGAAAGCCGCATCCGAAGCCTGACTGAAAGCTGAATTACAATAATGGTTTCTGAATTACCCCGCCGCCCTCGAAAGCGGCGGGCGCCGGTGCGGGACCGGCCTTTCTTTTCATAAATACCTTCGGGGGTTCGACGTGCTTGAGTTTTTCCAGACGCTGAGTTGGGCGGCGGTTTTCCAGATCATTCTTATCGACATCCTGCTCGGCGGTGACAACGCGGTGGTCATCGCGCTGGCGTGTCGAAACCTGGCGCCCAAGCAGCGCATGCAAGGCATCCTGTGGGGCACCGCGGGCGCCATCATCCTGCGCGTGGTGCTCATCGCCTTCGCCCTGTCGCTGTTGAACGTGCCGTTCCTGAAGGTGGTCGGCGGCGTGCTCCTGCTCTGGATCGGCATCAAGCTCCTCATCCCGGAAGAAGACGCCCACGGCAACATCAAGGGCGGCACCTCCATCCTGGCGGCGGTCAAGACCATCATCATCGCCGATTTCGTGATGAGCCTGGACAACGTCATCGCCATTGCCGGCGCGGCGCAGAATGCGCACGCCGATCACCAGATCGGCCTGGTGGTGTTCGGCCTCATCGTCAGCGTGCCCATCATCATCTGGGGCAGCACGCTGGTGCTCAAGCTGATCGACCGCTATCCCCTGGTCGTCACCCTGGGCGCGGGCCTGCTGGGCTGGATCGCGGGCGGCATGCTGATCACCGACGTGTTTGTGGTTCGTCAATTCGGCGAACAGCGCGCCGTGGCGCCGAAATACCGTCACCCGCAAACAGGCGAAACCTGGAGCGGCCGCGGCAAGGCGCCGCGCTGGCTCGCCGCCGAAGAAGCCAATGGCGCCTCGCGCGAGAGCTTCCTCATCAAGGAATGAAAGCTTTTTGAAAGAAAATCGGCGCACCGTTCCGGTGCGCCGATTTTTTATTAACATTGCAATGATCCGGCGGCCTGCCGCGCTTTATTGCAGCGGGTATTCCACCTCGCGCTCGGCGCCATTATTGCCGGGAAAATTATCAAATATTGCACGCGTCAGGTAAGGCATCATGCGCAGCAGGTCGCCCCGGTCGCTCAATATATAGGCGGTGGAGCGGTAGACCTCCTTTCCGCCCCGCTGCGTATCGCGGATCTGCAGCGTAAGCGAATTGCGATACGCCACGGCGGGCACGTCCACCCAGGCCGGCCCCCAGTATCCGCCATAGGGCGCCCAGGGCCCCGGCCCGTAGAAGCCGCCATAACCGTATCCGTAGCCGCCGTAGAAATACGGATCGTACGGACGCCGCACCGTGACCTGGGTCTGGCTGGCGCCATAATGGAAACTCACGTCGAAGCGGGCAGGCGCGCCTGCGGGCGCCTCCACCAGGCCGGTCGCCCCGATGGCGGCGCGCACCGTGTCCTGGAAAGACTGGTACTCGAGATTGTTGGTTTGAGACGCGTCGGCCGGTACGAAACGGTATGTCTGGCCCTCGACGCCCGCCGGCCATTGCTGGAATGAGGTGACGTGAGCGGAAACCGACGGCGCGGCGCACCCGCTGAGCGCCACCGCCCCCAGCACCGCGAATATGCCCGCGCACCGCCAGGCTCCGGATTTCGACAACCACGACATTTGCTGCTCCTTCACGCGCGTTGGCGCCATGATACCGAGGTTGGACATGCGGGGGCGCCAAAAGTTTTGCCCGTGGATCGCGCCATGGCCGGCATTGCGCCGGGCTCGGCCAAATGGCCTCCGGCGCGGCGGACGGGCACCCACTACAATTGGGATTCTTCCCTCATTCCGGACGGCAATTCCATGCGTACCGATACACCCATCACCGTTTACCGCAAGGATTATCAGCCCTACCCCTACGAGATCCCCGAAGTCGACCTGAGTTTCGACCTCGCGCCCGAGTCCACCGAGGTGCGCAGCATCATGCAAGTCAGGCGCAAAGCCGACGCCGGCAACGACGCGGCGCTGGTCCTGGACGGCGAGGAACTGGAGCTGGTCTCGGTGGCGGTGGACGGCCAGCCCCTGCCCCCGGAACGCTACAGCCTGACCGGACACAGCCTTACCCTCCATGGCCTGCCTTCCGAGTGCCGGGTGGAAACCGTGAGCCGCTGCCGGCCCGACGCCAACTCCACGCTCATGGGACTTTACGTCTCGGGCGGCAATTTCTTCACCCAGTGCGAAGCCGAGGGCTTTCGCCGCATTACCTGGTTCGCCGACCGGCCCGACGTCATGTCGCGCTACCGCGTCACGCTGCGCGCCCCCGGCCGGTATCCTGTGCTGCTGTCCAACGGCAACCTGGTGGCGGCGCGCGCCCTGCCCGACGGACGCAACGAGGTGCAATGGGAAGATCCGTTTCCCAAGCCCTGCTATCTCTTCGCCCTGGTGGCGGGCAACCTGACGCACCGCGAAACCCGCGTGCGCACCGCCAGCGGGCGCGAGGTGCTGCTCCAGGTCTACAGCGACCCCGGCTCGGAAACCAAAACGGAATGGGCGCTGGACTCGCTGGTGCGCGCCCTGCGCTGGGACGAGACACGCTTCGGGCTCGAGCTGGATCTGGACCGCTTCATGGTGGTGGCCGTACATGACTTCAACATGGGCGCCATGGAGAACAAGGGCCTCAACATCTTCAACGCGGCCTACGTGCTGGCCGACGCCGAAACGGCCACCGATGCCAACTACGAGGGCATCGAATCCGTCATCGGACACGAGTACTTCCACAACTGGACGGGCAACCGCGTAACCTGCCGCGACTGGTTCCAGCTCAGCCTCAAGGAAGGGCTCACGGTTTTCCGCGACCAGGAATTCAGCGCCGACATGATGGCGCGCGGCCTGGACGCCACGGCGGCGGCCAGCGCCCGCACCGTCAAGCGCATCGACGACGTGGTGGCGCTGCGGGCGGCGCAGTTCCCCGAGGACGCCGGCCCCATGGCGCACCCCATCCGCCCCGAGAGCTACCAGGAAATCGGCAACTTCTACACCGCCACGGTCTACGAGAAAGGCGCGGAAGTGATCCGCATGCAGCATACGCTGCTGGGCGAGGAAGGCTTTCGCGCGGGCATGGACGAGTATTTCCGCCGCCACGACGGCCAGGCCGTCACCTGCGACGATTTCGTGGCCGCCATGGAATCGGTCTACATGCGCCAGCATCCGGGCCGCGATCTTTCCGTGTTCCGGCGCTGGTACCGCCAGGCGGGCACGCCGCGCGTCACGGTGAAGCTTGAGCACGACGCGGCCGCGCGCCAGTGCAAGGTGACGCTGTCGCAGGAATGCGCGCCGGTCGGCGTGGAGAAGAAGGCCGGCCCGGACTACGTGAAGGCGCCCTTCCACATTCCGTTCGCCATCGGCCTGCTCGACCGCGAAGGCAGGCCGCTGCCGTTGCGCCACGAAGGCCAGGTCCGCGACACGGCCCTGCTGGAACTCACCACCGAGAGCCAGCAGTGGGTGTTCGACGACATCGACGCGCCGCCGGTGCCCTCGCTGCTGCGCGACTTCTCCGCCCCCGTCATCGTGGTCTACGACTGGACCGACGAGGAACTGGCGCTGCTGTCGGCGCACGACCCCAATCCGTTCGCGCGCTGGGAAGCCGGCCAGGAACTGGCCACGCGGCAGATCCTGGCGCTGGCGGGCGCCGCGCCAGGCGGGCCGCACGCTGCACGCGGCCCCGGCCTTCATCGCCGCCTGGCGCGCCCTGCTCACCGACCCGTCCCATCGACGCGGCCTACCGGGCGCGGGCACTGGCGCTGCCGTCGGAGAAGACCCTGGCCGAACGCATGCAAGCGATCGACCGCCGGCCCTGGCGGTGGCGCGCGACTTCCTGCGCGCCGAGCTGGGCAGGCAGCTCCAGGCCGACGTTCCGCGCCGCTCGACGCCAACCACGACGCCCGGCCCCTACCAGCCCCGCCCCCGAGCCCGCGGGCAAGCGCGCCCTGAAGAACCTCGCGCTGGCCCACCTCATGGCGGCGGGCGAGCACGAAGCGCAGCGGCTGGCCCGGCAGCAGTACGAGCAGGCCGGCAACATGACCGACAGCCTGGCCGCGCTCGGCGCGCTGCTGAACTACGGCCATGGCGAGTACCCGCAGCAGGCGCTCGCCGGCTTCTACGCGCGCTGGAAGGACAACCCCCTGGTGGTGGACAAATGGTTCAGCCTGCAGGCCACGGCGCGCCACGCCACCGTGCAGACCGCGCGCGAGCTCATGTCGCACCCGGCGTTCACGCTGCGCAACCCCAACCGCGCGCGCGCGCTCATCTTCCAGTTCTGCCTGAACAACGCGCGCGGCATGCACCATCCGGACGGCTCGGGCTACGCGTTCTGGGAAGAACAGGTGCTGGCGCTGGACGCGCTCAACCGCCGAGATCGCGGCGCGCCTGGCGCGCGCGCTGGACAACTGGTCGCGCTACGTGCCGGCCCTGCGCGCCCCCATGCAGGCGGCGCTGCAGCGCGTGCAGGCCCATGAGGGCCTTTCGCGCAACGTGCAGGAAATCGTATCCAAGGCTTTGGAATTCGCAGCATAGGAGAACCCTCTTGAAACGCAAAACCCTCACCCAATACCTGGTGGAGCAGCAGCGCTCCGCCCAGGCGCTGGCGCCCGAAGTGCGCCTGCTCATCGAAGTCGTGGCGCGCGCCTGCAAGGCCATCAGCCATGCCGTCAGCAAGGGCGCGCTGGGCGGCGTGCTCGGCAGCCTGGAAAGCGAGAACGTCCAGGGAGAAGTGCAGAAGAAGCTGGACGTGCTGTCCAACGAGATCCTGCTCGAAGCCAACGAATGGGGCGGCCATCTCGCGGCCATGGCCTCGGAAGAGATGGAAACCATCCACCTCATCCCGAACCGCTATCCCAAGGGCGAATACCTGCTGCTGTTCGATCCGCTGGACGGCTCGTCGAACATCGACGTCAACGTGTCCATCGGCACGATCTTCTCCGTGCTGCACGCGCCCCATGACGTGTCCGGCTCGTCGCCGGTCACCGAGGAAGACTTCCTGCAGCCCGGCAGCAAGCAGGTGGTCGCAGGTTATGCCGTGTACGGGCCGCAGACCATGCTGGTGCTGACCATCGGCAAGGGCGTGATGGGTTTCACGCTGGACCGCGAAATGGGCTCGTGGGTGCTCACGCACGAGAACATCCGCATTCCGGAAGACACCAAGGAGTTCGCCATCAACATGTCCAACATGCGGCACTGGGCCCCGCCGGTCAAGCGCTACATCGACGACTGTCTGGCGGGCAAGACGGGCCCCCTGGGCAAGGACTACAACATGCGCTGGATCGCGTCCATGGTGGCCGATGTGCACCGCATCCTGACGCGCGGCGGCATCTTCATGTACCCGTGGGATGCACGCGAGCCGGGCAAGGCCGGCAAGCTGCGCCTCATGTACGAAGCCAACCCCATGAGCTTTATCGTCGAGCAGGCAGGCGGCGCGGCCATCGACGGCGCCCAGCGCATCCTGGACATCCAACCCGAGAAGCTGCACCAGCGCGTGAGCGTGATTCTCGGCTCCAAGAACGAAGTCGAGCGCGTGGGCCGCTACCACGCCGAGGCCCGGCAGGGCTGAGGCCGCGCCGCGGGCCCGCGCCCCACGAAAAAAGCCCTGGCGCAGATGCGCCAGGGCTTTTTTTCGCGAAGCCGCGGGAAAGGCTATTTGACCTCTTCCATGCCTTTCACGTCGTCCTTGTTGATCTGGACCTTCTTGCCGTCCTTGTCGTATTCGTACATGCCGGAGTCCTTGTTGTACTTCGGCTCGTCGGGCGCCACGTCCGAGCTGCCGTCGCGGTGCTGGATGACCGTGGGCGACGAGCACGCGGCCAGCGAACCGGCGCAAGCGATCATCAGGGCGAGCGTCATCGTCTTCAGATTCATGGGGCTGTTCTCCGATCTGTGAACTAACGTTTTCACTGTATCCGACCCCAAAACCCAATTCATTGCGGGTTCCGCTCAAAATGCGTGAGAACGTAAATGGCGCGGCGGCCCCGCCGCGCGCCCGCCGCCCCGGGAAAGCGGCCAGGAAAACCCCTCCGCCGCGCGCCGGACGGGTTGTCACAACGTACACATGCGGCAAGCGGCGATTACACCTTGGCGTGCGCCTCGATGTAGCGGCGCACGGCGTCCGCGTCGCAGTCCATGACTTCCACGCGCTGCGGCCGCAGCTCCAGGTCCGGCCAGCGCCGCCGGCGGCGTGGCCGGACGGCCCAGCGCCTCTTCGATGGTGTCCGAGAACTTGGCCGGCAAGGCGGTTTCGAGCACCACCATGGGCACACCCTCTTCCACGTACAGCCGGGCCACCTTCACGCCGTCCGCGGTGTGCGGATCGACCAGCACGCCGGTCTCGTCATAGGTGGAGCGGATGGTGGCCAGGCGGTCGGCATGCGTGCTTGCGCCGGCCACGAAACCGAAGCGGGACTCGAACTCCGGCTTCAGGGCCGAGAGGTCGAAGCTGCCCCGCGAGCCCAGTTCGGCCCACAGCGCCTTCACGCGGCCAGGGTCGCGGCCCACCAGGTCGAACACGAAACGCTCGAAGTTCGAGGCGCGCGAGATGTCCATGGAGGGGCTGGACGTGGCGTAGGTCTGCTCGGCCGGGCGCGGGCGGTATACGCCGGTGCGGAAGAACTCCTCCAGCACGTTGTTCTCGTTGGTGGCCAGCACCAGGCGACGCACCGGCAGCCCCATGCTGCGCGCGATGTGGCCGGACAGGATGTTGCCGAAGTTGCCCGAGGGCACCGCGAACGACACCTGCTGGCCCGGGCCGGCGGTGGCGCGCAGCCAGCCATGGAAGTAGTACACCACCTGCGCCGCGATGCGCGCCCAGTTGATGGAGTTCACCGCGCCCAGGCGATAGCGCGTCTTGAATTCCAGGTCGCCGGCCAGCGCCTTGACGATGTCCTGGGCCTGGTCGAACACGCCGCGCACGGCGATGTTGTGGATGTTCTCGTCTTGCAGCGAGTACATCTGGGCGCGCTGGAAGGCGCTCATGCGGCCATGGGGCGAAAGCATGAACACCGCCACGCTCTTCTTGCCGCGCAACGCGTACTCGGCGGCCGAGCCCGTGTCGCCCGAAGTCGCGCCCACGATGTTGAGCGTCGTGCCGCGGCGCTCGAGCACGTACTCGAACACCTGGCCCAGGAACTGCATGGCCATGTCCTTGAAGGCCAGCGTGGGGCCTTCGGACAGCCCCAGCAGCGACAGCCCGCCGTCCAGCGGGCGCAGCGGCACGATGTCCTCGCTGCTGAAAACCTGCTGGTTGTAGGCGGCGCGGGTCAGGCGGCGCAGGTCTTGCGCGGGGATGTCGGTGGCGAAGAGCGAGAGCACTTCGTAGGCAAGGTCGGCATAGCGCAGGCCGCGCCAGGACTCCAGCGTGCCGGCCGGCACCTGCGGCAGCGACTCGGGAATCGCCAGGCCGCCGTCGGGAGCCAGGCCCTCGAGCAGGATGTCCGAAAACGGCTGGGCAGCCATGCCGCCGCGGGTCGAGATGTATTTCATGTCAGGTTTTCCACGCGCAGCCGGGTCACCCGGGACCGCACGAACGGCAGCGCCTCGATACGCTCGATGGCCTGGTTGACGTTGCCTTCCAGCGCCTCGTGCGTCAGGAAGATGATATCGGCCCCGCCGATGTGCGAAGGCTGCTGGATCATGGAGCCGATGGAAATGGCGCGGTCGGCCAGGATGCGGGCGATGTCGGCCAGCACGCCCGGCTGGTCGTCCACGCGCAGGCGCAGGTAATACGACGTGCTCACCTGCTCGATGGGCAGGATGGGCGTATCCGACATGGCATCGGGTTGGAACGCCAGGTGCGGGACGCGGTTGCCCGGATCGGCCGTGTGCAGGCGGGTGACGTCCACCAGGTCGGCCACCACCGCCGAAGCGGTGGGCTCCTCGCCGGCGCCCTGGCCGTAGTACAGCGTGGGCCCCACGGCGTCGCCCTTGACGAGCACGGCGTTCATGGCGCCCTCGACGTTGGCGAGCAGCGCTCGGCCGGCACCAGCGCCGGGTGCACGCGCAGCTCGATGGCTTCGGCGCGGCGGCGCGTTGATGCCCAGCAGCTTGATGCGGTAGCCCAGCCGCTCGGCATGCGCGATGTCTTCCTGGGCCAGTTGCGAAATGCCTTCGATGTGCGCGCGCTCGAACTGCACCGGCACGCCGAAGGCCAGCGAGGCCAGCAGCGTGAGCTTGTGCGCGGCGTCCACGCCCTCGACGTCGAAGGTGGGGTCGGCTTCCGCGTAGCCCAGGCGCTGCGCCTCGGCCAGCACCTCGGCGAACGGCAGCCCGCGCGAGCGCATTTCGGAGAGGATGAAATTGGTGGTGCCGTTGATGATCCCCGCCACCCACTGGATGCGGTTGGCCGTGAGGCCTTCGCGGATGGCCTTGATGATGGGCACGCCGCCCGCCACCGCGGCCTCGAAGGCCACCATGACGCCGCGCTCGGACGCCGCGGCGAAGATCTCGTTGCCGTGCTTGGCCAGCAGCGCCTTGTTGGCGGTGACCACGTGCTTGCCCTGCGCGATCGCTTCGAGCACCAGCTCGCGCGCCAGCGTGTCGCCGCCGATCAGTTCGACCACGATGTCGATGTTGGGGTCGCGCACCAGCGCATGCACGTCGGTATCGACCAGGATCGAGTCGCCCACGCGGGTGCGCGCCTTGGCCACGTCGCGCATGGCGGCGCGCGTCACCTCGATGCGGCGGCCGGCCCGGCGCGCGATCTCCTCGGCGTTGCGCGACAGCACGGTCCACGTGCCGCCGCCCACCACGCCAAGCCCGAGCAGGCCGACTTTCATGGGATTCATCGCGGCGCCCTCTGCGGGCGGGCGTTGAGGGGAATTCATTTCAGTTCTCCATATTGCTACGCGAAAAGCAACACACTTGGCAACACCACGCGAGGCCGCGCGGAGCCGGCCTCGCCGGTCCGCTGCGGCGCCCCTTGAGGGGGAAGCGCGCAGCGCTGCGGGGGTGGGCTCTACCGCAGCAATCCGTCCTTGCGGAACATGTCTTTGATGCCGCGCACCGCCTGGCGGGTGCGCTGCTCGTTTTCGATGAGAGCGAAGCGCACGTATTCGTCGCCGTACTCGCCGAAGCCGATCCCGGGGGAAACGGCCACTTTCGCATCCGACAGGACGCGCTTGGAGAATTCCAAAGAACCCATCGCCCTGTAGGGCTCGGGGATCTGCGCCCAGATGTACATGGACGCCTTGGGAATCTCCACATTCCAACCTGCTTCGTGCAGCCCGCGCGCGAGCACGTCGCGGCGGCTCTGGTACTGGGACACGATTTCCTTCACGCAGTCCTGCGGGCCGTCGAGCGCGGCGATGGACGCCACCTGGATGGGGGTGAAGGTGCCGTAGTCGTGATAGCTCTTGATGCGGGCCAGCGCGCCCACCAGCTCGCGGTTGCCCACCATGTAGCCGATGCGCCAGCCAGCCATGTTGTAGCTCTTGCTCATGGTGAAGAACTCGACGGCCACGTCGCGCGCGCCGGGCACCTGCATGATGGAAGGGGCCACGTAGCCGTCGAACGTGATGTCGGCATAGGCCAGGTCATGCACGACGAGGATGTCATGCTCCTTGGCCAGCGCCACCACGCGCTCGAAGAAGGAGAGGTCCACGCACTGCGCCGTGGGGTTGCTGGGAAAGCCCAGCACCATCATCTTGGGCTTGGGAATGGATTCGCGCACCGCGCGTTCCAGCTCCTCGAAGAAATCCACGCCCGGCGTCATGCGCACCGAACGGATGTTGGCGCCGGCGATGACCGCTCCGTAGATGTGGATGGGATAGCTGGGGTTGGGCACCAGCACCGTGTCGCCGCGGTCCAGCGTAGCCAGCATGAGGTGGGCCAGGCCTTCCTTGGAGCCGATGGTGACGATGGCTTCCGAGTCGGGGTCGAACTCCACGTCGTAGCGGCGCTGGTACCAGTCGCAGATCGCCTTGCGCAGCCGCGGAATGCCCTTGGACACCGAATAGCCGTGCGTGGTGGGCCGGGTGGCGGCTTCCACGAGCTTGTCCACGATGTGCTTGGGCGTGGCGCCGTCCGGGTTGCCCATGGACATGTCGATGATGTCTTCGCCCCGCCGCCGGGCCGCCATCTTGAGCTCGCCGGTAATGTTGAAAACGTACGGAGGCAGGCGCTCGATGCGGGAGAACTTCCTCATGATGGGAATCCTTAGGCGTAGGGGAAGAGAAGACAGTCGGAATGAAAGAATCAGCGGGCAACAGGCAACGGGCCGGAAACACCGGAAAAGCCGCAGGCCGGAAAAAACGGGGAGCGAAGCGCCCCCGCGCCGGCGGACCGGCGCGGCATTTGCACCGCAGCAAAACCCTGTAATCTAGCGCAAGCGCGTCCCTGCGGCAAATGAGGCGCGCAGGCGCCCCGGCCCCAGTGGATACCCTGCAACATGCGGTCATTCCGATGCGCTATCATCGGGCACATAAAGCCGGAGTTTTTATTGAAGCTGCACACCGATCCTGCGACAGGCGCTCTGAATACCGTCACAGCCTATGGCGACGGTTACATCGAGGTCAACCAGGTACGTTTTTCCCACTCGGTCGCCTTCGGTCCCGAAGGCGACGTCCTCCAGTGGCCTGTAGAGGCCGTGGCCGACATCACCTCCACCCTCCTGCGCCAGGCCGCCGGGCTGTCCGAGCCCGTGCGCGACCCCCTGGCCTTTCTCGATGAGCCCGAGGCCGACGCGGCGCCCGGCCGTCCGGCCAACGCGCCCGAGGTGCTGCTGGTGGGCACGGGCGCGCGCCAGCATTTCCTGCGCCCCGACGTGCTCCGTCCCCTGCTGGCCATGGGCATCGGCGTGGAAACCATGGACACGCACGCCGCCTCGCGCACCTACAACATCCTGATGGCGGAGGGCCGGCGGGTCGTCGTCGCCCTCATTCCTCCCAACGGAGACCCCCAGAAATGACGCCGATCATAGGCAAGCCCGCCCCCCTGTTCACCGCTGAAAGCACCATAGGCCCGATCAGCCTGGAGCAGTGCCAGGGCCGCGCGGTCATCCTCTATTTCTATCCCAAGGACAACACGCCGGGCTGCACCACCGAAAGCCAGGACTTCCGCGACCTGCACGCGGAGTTCCTCGCCGCCAGCGCCGTGGTGATCGGCATCTCGCGCGATTCGCTGAAATCGCACGAGAACTTCAAGGCCAAGTACGACCTTCCCTTCCCGCTCATCTCCGACGCCGACGAAACCGTCTGCAACCTGTACGGCGTCATCAAGCAGAAGAACATGTACGGCAAGCAGGTGCGGGGCATCGAGCGCAGCACCTTCCTGATCGACGCCTATGGCGTGCTGGTGCAGGAGTGGCGCGGGGTGAAAGTGCCCGGCCACGCCAAGGAAGTCCTGCAGGCCGCCAAGAGCATCGGCTAGCCGCCCGTGATCGAGAAGCAAGAAAAGAACCAGGCCCAGCGCCCGTTCCCGCCGGAAGCAGCCGCCATCCGGCGTGAACCCGGGCGCTAGCCGGACCCACAGGAGAGTGCTCATATGCCGCTTCCGAAGTTGCCCACCCGCCCCGCAGCCATCCTGACTTTCCCCACGGGCGAATCCGCCCGGGGCGCCGCGCGCGGCGCCAAGAACAAGGCCGCGGCCCAGGCCGCAGGCGAAGACGAGGCGACCTGCAGGTCCAACCCGAACTCGAGGGCATGTCCGTGCCGGCGCGCAAGGCCCAGGCACCCGTCCCGGCCCGCTCGCCCGCCAGCCAGCCGGCCCCGGCGCCCGCCGAGCCGCCCGCCCGCCAGGCCAGGACCGCCACGACAGCCCGCCGCGGCAAGCCCCGCCCGCAGAACGAGCCCCGCAAGCTCTTCGTGCTGGACACCAACGTGCTGCTGCACGATCCGAGCTCGCTCTTCCGCTTCGAGGAACACGACATCTTCCTGCCGATGATGACGCTGGAAGAACTCGACCACCAGAAGAAAGGCATGTCCGAAGTGGCGCGCAACGCGCGCCAGGTCAGCCGTTCGCTGGACGCCCTGGTGCAGGACGCCTCGAAGCTCGACGAGGGCCTGGACCTGTCGGCCCTGGGCAACAAGGACGCCACGGGCCGGCTCATGTTCCAGACCACGGCCATCCACAGCACCCTGCCCTCCGACCTGCCCATGGGCAAGGCCGACAACCAGATCCTGGGCGTGGTGCGCGCCCTGCAGGAGAAATACCCGCAGCGCGAGGTGGTGCTGGTGTCCAAGGACATCAACATGCGCCTGAAGGCCCGCGCGCTGGGCATGGCCGCCGAAGACTATTACAACGACCACGTCCTCGAAGACTCCGACCTGATGTACACGGGCGTGATGCAGCTGCCCGAGGACTTCTGGAACAAGCACGGCAAGGACGTCGAGTCCTGGCAACAGGGCGGCACCACGTTCTACCGCATCCACGGCCCGCTGTGCTCGCAGTTCGTGGTCAACCAGTTCGTCTATTTCGAGGGCCAGATGCCGCTGTACGCGCAGGTGCGCGAAGTCAGCGGCAAGATGGCGGTGCTGGCCACGCTGCGCGACTACACCCATGGCAAGAACGCGGTCTGGGGCATCACGGCGCGCAACCGCGAGCAGAACTTCGCCATGAACCTGCTGATGAACCCCGAATGCGACTTCATCTCGCTGCTGGGCCAGGCCGGCACGGGCAAGACGCTGCTGGCGCTGGCCGCGGGCATCACGCAGGTGCTGGAAACCAAGCGCTACACCGAGATCATCATGACCCGCGTCACGGTGCCGGTGGGCGAAGACATCGGTTTCCTGCCGGGCACGGAAGAAGAAAAGATGCTGCCCTGGATGGGCGCGCTCGAGGACAACCTCGACGTGCTCAACATGGGCGATGGCGAAGGCAACGGCGACTGGGGCCGCGCGGCCACCATGGACCTCATCCGCTCGCGCATCAAGGTGAAGTCGCTCAATTTCATGCGCGGCCGCACCTTCCTGAACAAGTACCTCATCATCGACGAGGCGCAGAACCTCACGCCCAAGCAGATGAAGACGCTCATCACGCGCGCCGGACCCGGCACCAAGGTGATCTGCCTGGGCAACATCGCGCAGATCGACACGCCCTACCTCACCGAGGGCAGTTCGGGCCTGACGTTCGTGGTGGACCGCTTCAAGGGCTGGCCGCACGCGGGCCACGTGACGCTGCAGCGCGGCGAACGTTCCCGCCTGGCCGACTACGCGGCCGAGGTGCTGTAGCCTCCTGCCCGCCGAAGGCAGAAAAAAACGGGCCAGCATGCGCTGGCCCGTTTTTTTCGCGTCCGCGCGGCCTTATTGCGCCGCGTTGGTAATGGCGTTGCCGGCCCGCGAGACGTCCTTGCCCATGCCGGCCACGGTGTTGCAGCCGGCCAGGACGAATCCAAAGACCAGGAACGCGGTCAGCACGATTTTCGCGCGCATCTTCGACTCTCCTGAAACAAGAAAACGTTCCGCCAGGCTCAGACGATCTGCACGCGCAACTCGCCCAGCCCCTCGACGCCGCCCGTGAGCACGTCGCCCTTCGCCACGGCGCCCACGCCTTCGGGCGTGCCCGTGAAGATGAGGTCGCCGGGCCGCAGCTCGAACAGGCCGGACAGGTAGGAGATGCTCTCGGGAATGTTCCAGATCATCTGGGAGATGTCGCTGGACTGCTTGCGCTCGCCGTTGACGTCGAGCCAGATCGCGCCCTTTTCGAGGGTGCCCACCACGCTGCGCGGGTGGATGGGGCCCAGCGGGGCGGAAAAATCGAAGGCCTTGCCCACTTCCCAGGGACGGCCCTGCTTCTTCATTTCGCCCTGCAGGTCGCGGCGCGTCATGTCCAGGCCCAGCGCGTAGCCCCACACGCATTCGTTGGCCTGCTCCACGGGAATATCGCGCCCGCCCTTGCCCAGCACCACCACCAGCTCCATTTCGTAGTGCAGGTTGGAGGTCTTGGGCGGATACGGCATCTTGCCGGTTTCGCCGTCGGCCACGCTCAGCACGGCGTCGGCCGGCTTGCAGAAGAAGAACGGATCCTCGCGTCCGGTAAAGCCCATTTCCTTGGCGTGCTCGGCGTAGTTGCGGCCGACACAGTAGACGCGGCGCACGGGAAACCGCGCGGCGCTTCCGGCAACGGGAACCGCGGTCAGCGGCTGGGGAGGCAATACGTAGTCCATAATCTCAATCAACCTGTGACGTGTACATGACCGGAAACCGGCGGCAAAAAATCCATCCGCGAGTTTATCCGTTTCCGCGGCCTCGGGCTCGCCTTGTTTTGTTCAGGAAAACGTAGGCATTTCGGGGGGCCGAAGGCACCGCGGCGCGGCGGCGGCCGGCCCATGCCAGCCGCGGCCGCGCCGCGGTGTCCAAGCGAGCCGGAGCGTTTCAGGCGCTCTTGCCAGCGTAGCGCTCGGCGCTCTTCACGATTTCCTCGTGCGCCGCGTCCAGGCCCTTCCAGCCCTTGACCTTGACCCACTTGCCCTTCTCGAGGTCTTTGTAGTGCTCGAAGAAATGCTGGATGCGCGAGATGTCTTCGGCGGGCAGGTCTTCGTAGGACTTGATGTTGCGGTACGGGGGGTACAGCTTCTCGATGGGCACCGCCAGCAGCTTGGCGTCGCCGCCCGACTCATCGTCCATTTCCAGCACGCCGATCGCGCGGCAGCGCACGACCGCGCCGATCTGGATCGGGAACGGCGTGATGACCAGCACGTCGGCCGGGTCGCCGTCTTCCGAGAGGGTCTGGGGGATGTAGCCGTAGTTGCACGGATAGTGCATGGCCGTCAGCATGAAACGGTCGACGAAAATCGCGCCCGTTTCCTTGTCGACCTCGTACTTCACCGGGTCGGCATTCATGGGGATTTCGATGATGACGTTGAAATCTTCGGGCAGCTTCTTGCCGGGGGACACGCGATCGAGACTCATGGTTCAGCCTTGTTGTCTGTATGAAGAAAAATCAGTGCTCGTCCTTGAAGGGCGGCTTGGTGGCGGGTATGGGCGCGGACGGCTCGGCATCGGCCGCGGGCCTGGACGAGGGCTTGGCGCCGGCCGCCGGCGTGGGCCCATAGGTGGGCACCGGATCGTCGAACGCGGCGGCCGGAATCGGCGCGCTGTCGAAATACTCGTCCAGGTCCGAGGCGCCGCCCGGCCACGGGCGCGTCTTCGGGGGCCAGCGCCTATGTCGCGCTGGTCTTGCTGGCGCGCGCGTCGGGATCGAGCACGTAGTCCGAGGCGGAAGCCGCCACGGCCGGCGCCACGGGCGGGTAATCGCCGGCCGCAGCACGTCGGCATCGGTGTCGGACAGGCCCACCGCATAGCCGCCTTCGGCATCGAGGTGATGGGGATCGGAGCCGGTGTCGGCGGCCGGCAGCGCCGCGTCGGCGGC
>NZ_LHSJ01000004.1:0-4768 GCF_001270295.1 Achromobacter sp. DMS1
CGACCTGCCCCTGGTGCTGCCCAGCGCCCGGCACGGCCTGCGCACGCTGGTCAATGGCGCCTATGCGCGGCTGGGGCAGGCGCCGAAGGTCGTGGCCGAGGTGGACGGCCTGCCCCTGCTGATGGACGTGGTGCAACTGGGCTGCGCCGCCACCATCCAGCCCGGCTCGGCCGTGGCGCGGCTGCATCCGGGCCAGATCCGCATGGTGCGCATCGACGACGAGCAACTGTTCCGCTCCAACCTGCTGGTGAGCCTTTCCGACGAGGAGCTGTCGCCGGCGGCGCTGGCCGCCCGGCTGGTGCTGGCCGACGTGTCGCGCGGGCTGGCCCGGGAGGGCCGCTGGGCGGTGACCGCTCTTCACGAATCATGAAGACCCGTTGACGGCCCGCTGATATCGCGGCGCCGGCCCGCTCGCTACAGTGCCTGTCTCGAATAGGGAATCACAGGCATGGTAGACGTACTGGTCATCGGCGGCGGCAACGCCGCTCTTTGCGCGGCGCTCATGGCCCGCGAGGCGGGCGCCAGCGTGCTGCTGCTGGAAGCCGCGCCCAAGGAGTGGCGAGGCGGGAATTCGCAGCACACCCGCAACCTGCGCTGCATGCACGACGCGCCGCAGGACGTACTGGTGGACGCCTATCCCGAGGAGGAGTACTGGCAGGACCTGCTCAAGGTGACGGGCGGGCTCACCAACGAAAAGCTGGCGCGCCTGGTGATCCGCGAGTCGTCGACCTGTCGCGACTGGATGCGCCGGCACGGCGTCAATTTCCAGCCGCCGCTGTCGGGTGCGCTGCACGTGGCGCGCACCAACGCCTTCTTCATGGGCGGCGGCAAGGCGCTGGTCAATGCCTATTACCGCAGCGCCGAGGCGCTGGGCGTGCGCATCCGCTACAACGCGCCGGTAGACTCGCTGGAGCTCGACGGCGGCCGCTTCGTGGCCGCGCGCATCGGCGACGAGCGCATCGAGGCGCGCGCTGCGTGCTGGCCGCCGGCGGTTTCGAGTCCAACCGCGAATGGCTGCGCGAGGCCTGGGGCCAGAATGAGCGCGGCGAATGGCCGGCCGACAATTTCCTCATCCGCGGCACGCGCTACAACATGGGCGTGCTGCTGAAGTTCATGCTGGACGCGGGGGCGGACGCCATCGGCGATCCGTCGCAGTCGCACTGCGTAGCCATCGACGCGCGCGCGCCGCTGTACGACGGCGGCATCTGTACGCGCATCGACTGCGTGTCGCTGGGCGTGGTGGTCAACCGCGACGCCTGGCGATTCTACGACGAGGGCGAAGACTTCTGGCCCAAGCGCTATGCCATATGGGGTCGCCTGACGGCGATGCAGCCGGGGCAGATCGCCTATTCCATCATCGACGCCAAGGCTGTGGGCCGCTTCATGCCGCCGGTGTTTCCGGGCGCGCGGGCCGATACGCTGCCCGGGCTGGCGCGCCAGCTCGGGCTGGACGAGTCCGCCTTCGTGCGCACTATCGAGCAATACAACCAGGCATGCCGCGTCGGCAAGTTCGACCACACCGCGCTGGACGACTGCCATACCGAGGGCATCTCGCCGGCCAAGACGCACTGGGCGCGCCCTATCGACACAGCGCCTTTCTTCGGCTATGCGCTGCGCCCGGGCATCACGTTCACCTATCTGGGCCTGAAGGTGGATGAAACCGCCGCGGTCCGTTTCAACGATCAGCCCAGCGACAACCTCTTCGTCGCGGGCGAAATGATGGCCGGCAACGTGCTGGGCAAGGGATACACGGCGGGGGTGGGCATGTCCATCGGTACCGCCTTCGGCCGCATCGCCGGCACCCGCGCCGCGGCCGCCGCCCGCCGTCTTTCGGGAGTGCAGCATGAAGCAGCTTGAGGCCCTGGCGCGCGAGGCGCAGGCTCTGGAATCCCGCGCGCAGGCCGTGGCCGAACAGCCCGTGCGGTGGCACGACAGGGCGGCGCGGCCGCAGGCCGCCGAGCTGAGCGCCGAGGAAGGCGAAGTCGCGCGCGTCATGCAGATCTGCAACGCCTGCCGCTACTGCGAGGGGTTCTGCGCGGTGTTTCCCGCCATGACCCGCCGGCTGGAGTTCGGCAAGGCCGACATCAATTACCTGGCGAACCTGTGCCACAACTGCGGCGCCTGTCTGCACGCCTGCCAGTACGCGCCGCCGCACGAGTTCGGCGTGAACGTGCCGCAGGCCATGGCCAAGGTGCGGCTGCAGACCTACACCGACTATGCGTGGCCGCCTGCGCTGGGCGCGCTGTACAAGCGCAACGGCCTGGCGCTGTCGCTGGCCACGGCCGCGGGGCTGGCCTTCTTCCTGGCGCTGGCCGCGGGCCTGGGCGGCGGGCTTTTCCACGAGCCGCTGGCGGGCAACTTCTACGCGATCTTTCCGCACAACCTGCTGGCGCTGATGTTCGGCCTGGTGTTCTGCTTCGCCATCCTGGCGCTGGCGGCGGGCGTGGCGCGTTTCTGGCGCAACGTGAGTCCGGGCGAGGCCAGCGGCGCGGCCGTGGCCGAGGCCGCCCATGATGCGCTGCGCCTGCGCTACCTGGACGGCGGGCACGGCAAGGGCTGCAACAACGCGGACGACGCCTTCACGCCATGGCGGCGCCGCTTCCACCATTTCACGTTCTACGGCTTCATGCTGTGCTTTGCCGCCACCTGCGTGGCCACGCTCTACCACTACCTGCTGGGCGAGGAGGCGCCGTATCCGTTCCTGAGCGCGCCGGTGCTGCTGGGCACGGCGGGCGGCATCGGCCTGCTGATCGGTCCGGCGGGCCTGCTGTGGCTCAACCTGCGGCGCCATCCGCTGCAGGGCGACGCGGCCCAGAAACCCATGGACCGGGGATTCATCGCGCTGCTGTTCCTCACCAGCGCCACCGGGCTGGCCCTGCTGGCGGGGCGCGACACGGGCGCGATGGCGCTGTTGCTGGCCGTGCACCTGGGCGTGGTCATGGCGCTGTTCCTCACGCTGCCCTACGGCAAGTTCGCGCACGGCATCTACCGCAGCGCGGCCTTGCTGAAGTGGGCCATCGAAAAACGCCAGCCCAACAAGCTGCAGCTCGGGTCCGACTGAGGACGGGCCGACGGCACCGCGCGGGACGTCTGGCGCGTTCCGCGCGGCCATAACGATTTTCTGGAGACACGCATGACTTGCACCCGACTTTTCACCGGGGCGGCCCTGGCCGCCTGTATCGGGCTGGCTCTGCCGGCCGCGCACGCCCAGTCCGATTTTCCGTCCAAGCCCATTACGCTGGTGGTGCCCCACTCGGCGGGCGGCACCTCGGACATCCTGGCGCGCACGGTGGCGGCCGAAGCCGCCAAGACCCTGGGGCAGACCATCGTGGTGGAGAACAAGGGCGGAGCCAACGGCACCATCGCCGCCAAGCAGGTGGCCTCGGCCGCGCCCGACGGCTACACCCTGCTGCTGGCCACCGCCAGCACCCACGGCATCAATCCCTCGCTCTATCCTCGCCTGTCGTATGACGCGGCAAAGGACTTCACCCCGGTCACGCTGCTGGCCACCGTGCCCAACGTGCTGGTGGTGGGGCCCAACGTGAAGGCCGCCTCGGTCGGCGACCTGATCGCCTACGTCCGCGAGCAGGGCGGCCGCGCCAACATGGGTTCGGCGGGCGCGGGCACGCCGGGCCATCTGGCCGGCGAGATGTTCAAGAGCGCCGAGAAGCTGCATTTCGCCCACGTGCCTTACAAGGGCGGCAGCCCCGCCATCACGGATCTGATCGGCGGGCAGATCGACTTCATGTTCACCACGATTCCGGGCGTGCTGCCCCACGTGAAGGCCGGCACGCTGCGCGCGCTGGCCGTGACCTCGCCGGACCGCTCCGATGCCATGCCGGACGTGCCCACCATGGCCGAATCCGGCCTGCCGGGCTTCCAGGCCGTGTCGTGGCACGGCATCGTGGCTCCGGCCGCACGCCCGACGCGGTCGTGGCGCGCCTGAACCAGGCCCTGTCCGGCGCGCTGGCGGCGCCGGCCGTGAGGCAGCGTCTCATGGAAGAAGGCGCCCGCGCCTCGGGCCTGAGCGGCGCCAGGTTCGGCGAGTTCATCACCAGCGAAATGGCGTCCTGGGCCAAGGCCGTCAAGGATTCCGGCGCTACCGCCAACTGAGGCGGGCCCGCGTGCGACGGCGGCGGCGCGCCGCGAGCGCGATACAGCAGGGCGGTGGCGGCGAGGCGGCGGCTCGGCGCATGGCGGGGCGCGAACCATGTCCCTACAATGCGCGCATGCCTGTTTCGCTATTTGCCGCGGCGCTTGCGGTCGCCGCCGCGCCGGTCTTCGACACCGCCTGCCTTGCCGCCGTCCGACCCGCGCCGGACGAACTGACCGAAGTGCCGCACTGCGCGGCTGTCGTCCAAGGGGTCCCGCGCTGGAATCCCGCCGTGCTGCGGCGGTTCGTGTTCGATGCCCGGGGTCTGGCCGGCGTGGCGCTGGCCGGCGAGGGCTGGCGGTGGGTGCGGCCAGACGGCCGCTCGGCGCCGGTGCTCACCTACGACAACGGGCCGGACGAGTTCGTGTCGGGGCTGGCGCGCGGCATGCTGAACGGCGGCATCGCCTATTACGATCGCAGGCTCGGCCTGGCGCTGGCCACGCCGTATGAATGGGCGGAGCCGTTCGAAGACGGCCTGGCGGTGGTCTGCCAGGGCTGCGCGCCGCGCGCCCACGGCGAGCACACGCTGATGGCCGGGCGGCAAATGGGGGCGCCATTGACCGCAGCGGCCGGCTGGTGGTGCCGCTGCGTGACGATGCCGCCTCCGCCCGCCGG
>NZ_LHSJ01000004.1:5783-50677 GCF_001270295.1 Achromobacter sp. DMS1
CCAGCGCGGCGCGCTCGCCCGGCGGCAGGCCGGGCATGTCGGGCCGGGCACAGAGAAACAGCGGTTCGTCCAGCAGGGGCATGATGCTCCAGCGGCGGGCCGACTCGGCGTGGAACACCACGGCCAGGTCCAGCAGGCGGCCGTTGAGCATGTCGCTCAGGTGCCCCGACAGCGCCTCCACCAGGTGCAGGCGGATATCGGGATAGCGCGCGTTCATGGCCTGCGCGTAGGGCGCGCCCAGGATGGCCGCCGTGGTCGAAGGCAAGCCCACGCTCACGTGCCCGGCCAGGCGCGCCTGCTGGGCCGCCTGCACCGCATCGTCGGCGTGGCGCAGCGCAAGCTGCGCCTGCCGGAAGAAAGCCAGCCCCGCGTCGGTGGGCACCACGCCGCTGGCGCTGCGCTGCAGCAACCGCGTTGAAAGCTCTCCTTCCAGCCGGCTGATCTGCTGGCTGAGCGCGGACGTCACCATGCCCAGCGACATGGCGGCGCGGCCGATGCTGCCCGCCTCGACGACGCGCACAAAATAACGTAGCTGGCGTAATTCCATGACGGCCCCGCACCCGGAGTGATACCCGGCTCCGATTGTAGGGCCGGCCCGGCTTCAGTACCGCGCGTCCTTGGGCTTCTTGCCGTTGGGCCAGTCCTTCTCCTTGCCCGGGAAGTCCGGCCGCGGCATGTGGGTGAAGAACTCGGCGATGTCCACCGCGTCCTGGTCAGACAGCGTGCCGTCGCGGCCCTCGCCCCAGCGGCCATGCGTGGCCACGCCCATGGGCATGTTGTTGCGGATGAAGGCCGCGGCCTTGTATGTGCGCGCCAGGCCCGCCCCGATGTTGAACGACTCGTCGCCCCACAGCGGCGGAAACACGACGTTGCCGGCGCCGTCCTTCTTGCCCTCGCCGTTGGCGCCATGACAGGACGCGCACTGCGCCGCATAGAGCGTCTTGCCGCGCGCCGGGTCGGGCACGATGCCCGTATCGATGGGCCAGGCATTCTTGATCTGGACCTGGGCGCCGTGGGGCACATCCTGCGCCAGCCACTTCATATAGGCGATCATGGCCTGCATTTCCCCGGAATCCCTGGCCAGCGGCTTGCCGTTCATCGACCTCATGAAACAGCCGTTGATGCGGTCTTCCAGGCTCACCACCCTGTCCGCCCGCGGGTTGTATTGCGGAAACGCGTTGTAGGTGTTGATGTAGGGCGCGCCCAGCGGCTTCTTGCCCTGCTGCACGTGACAGCTGTTGCAGTTCATGCTGGCCCCGGTGTTCTGCGGCAGCAGGCGGCGCGTCTCGTTCAGCAAGCGCTGGCCGTACCGGATCTGGTCCGCGTTGGGCTCCCTGTCGATCTCCGTATCGGCGGGAATGGCGTAGGCCGGCAGCGGCTTGCCGTCCTTGTCCAGCACGGGATACGTCTGCGGCGCAGAGCCGCCCGGCGCGGCCAGGGCCGTCAAGACGCCGGCAGCCCCCAGCGCGGCCAGCGCCGCTCCGATCTTCTTCTTGCTCATTGCGCGCCTCCCGCGACGATGTTGGGCTGCTTGCCGGCCAGGAAGGCGCGGATATGCGCCACGTCGGATTCGGCCACGGCCGGCGCCTGGTTGGTCCAGGCGGTGCGGATGAAATTGATCACGTCGGCGATATCGCGGTCGCTCAGCCGCCGGAAGCCGGGCATGGCGAACGCCATGGCGTCCTGGCCGCTGGACGGCATCCGTCCGCCTTCCAGCGTGATCTGGATGATGGACTGCGCGTTCTGCGCGTATACCGCCGAGTTGCCCGCCAGCGCCGGGAAAATGCGCGGCATGCCCTGGCCGTCGGCCCGGTGGCAGGCCACGCATTGCTCCATATAGATGACCGCGCCGCGCGAGTCGTAGCGGCCCTCCCGCAGCATGGCCGTGGTGGCGTCCTGCTTGGGCGGGAACGCCGGCAGCTTGCCCTGCGCCGGCGGCAACTGCTTCAGGTAGGCCGCCACCGCCGCGATGTCGCCGTCGGTGAAATGGCGCGTGCTGTGCTCGACCACGTCGGCCATCGCCCCGAAAGCCGCCACCTTGTCGGTGCGCCCCGTCTTCAGGAACATGCCGATTTCGCCCTCGCTCCACGACTGCAGCCCCTGGGCCTCGCCCCGCAGGCTCTTGGCGCGCCAGCCGTCGATGACCGCGCCGCTGAGGAACGCGTCGCCGTCGGCCAGCGACAGCGCCTTTTCCTGGTAGGCCAGCCCGCGCGGCGTATGACAGGCGCCGCAATGGCCGGGGCCTTCCACCAGGTACGCGCCGCGCGCCACCTGCTCGTCCGCCCCGGACGGCGCCGCGAAGCCGCGCTTGGGCGCGAACAGGGCCTGCCACCAGGCCATGGGCCAGCGCATGTTGAGCGGCCAGGGAATCGTGGAGCCGGCGCTGGGCTGCGCCTCAGGCTGCACCCGCGTCATGAAATAGGCGTACAGCGCGCGCACGTCCTCGTCCGGCATGATGGCGTACGAGGGATAGGGCATGGCCGGATACAGCGGCGTGCCGTCCTTGCGGATGCCGTACTGCACGGCATTCTTGAAATCCGCGTAGGCGTAGGAGCCGATGCCCGCCGTCTTGTCGGGCGTGATATTGGACGAATAAATCGTGCCCACCGGCGTCTGCATCGCCAGCCCGCCGGCAAAAGGCTTGCCGCCGGGCGCGCTGTGACAGGCCACGCAATCGCCCGTGCGGGCGATATAGGCGCCAGCCTCGGCCAGGCTGCGATCCGCCAGATCGACCCCGGCCGCGTCCGTCTTGCGCGCCGACGTCAGCACGTGCGCCCCGCCCACGGCGCCCGCCGCCAGCACGGCCAGCGCCGCCACCGCCTTGATCCCGAACTTCTTCATATTCCCTCCGAGTGCGCTGGACGGCGTGCACGTCGGGGTATTCGCGCATCGGGGTCCAGCTCTGGAGGAAATCTTAGTTCTATAAGTAATAAGCTAATTACTTGAGGAAATATTTATTCGACCCCTTTTTGATTCGGCTCAAAAAAGGGGCCGGTTCGTGGCCCGGCCGGCGCGCCGGTGCCGGCGGCGCGGCTCAGCCCGGAATGCCCAGGCCCCGCTGCACCGCCGGCCGGGCCACGAACGCCGCCAGCACGCGCGCCACGTTGCGGAACCTGTCGAACGCCACCAGCTCGCCCGCGCCGTAGTAGCCCACCAGGTTGCGCACCCAGGGAAAGATCGCGATGTCGGCAATGGTGTATTCCTTGCCCATGACCCAGTCGCGCCCTTCCAGGCGCTGCTCCAGCACGCCCAGAAGGCGGCGGGCCTCGGCCGCGTAGCGGTCGCGCGGGCGCTTGTCTTCGTAGTCCTTGCCCGCGAATTTGTGGAAAAAGCCCACCTGCCCGAACATGGGCCCGATGCCTCCCATCTGGAACATCAGCCACTGCAGCGTTTCGTAGCGTCCGGCCGTGCCGGCCGGCAGGAGCTGCCCGCGCTTGCCGGCCAGATACAGGAGAATGGCTCCCGACTCGAACAGCCCGAACGGCTTGCCGTCCGGCCCGTCGGGATCCAGGATGGCGGGAATCTTGTTGTTGGGGCTGAGCGACAGGAATTCCGGCGAGAACTGGTCTTGGGCGTCGAACGAAACGCGGTGCGCCTCATAGGGCAGGCCGGTTTCCTCCAGCATGATCGACACTTTCACCCCGTTGGGCGTGGGCAGCGAATAGAGCTGGATGCGGTCGGGATGCCGCGCCGGCCATTTGCGGGTGACGGCAAAGGAATCGAGTGCGCTCATGCAAGGGCTCCTGGTTGGGGTGGCGCCCACTGTAGCGCAAGGCGACGGGCGCGGAAACGGCGCACGCGCCCTACCCGGCCGGCGGCTCGTGCAGACAGGCGATATCGGCCTCCGCCGCCAGCGCGGGATAGCGCCGCAGCACCTCCGGATCGTGCCCCGGCACGATGTGGCCGGGCGAGTCGGCCGCGGCGCGCAGTCTGCCGTATCCCGCCAGCATGTCGGCGGTGTTGTAGACGATGGGAAACGGACGTCCGTCGTCCATGTTCTCGTAATAGTGGCTGGCGTCGGAAGCCAGCACCACCCAGCCGCGCCGGGTATGCACCCGCAGGGCCTGCAGGCCCTTCGTATGGCCGCCAATCTTCAAGAGCTGCAAGCCCGGCTCAAGTTCGCCGTCGCCGTCGTGGAACACGACGCGGTCTTCGTACACGCGGCGCACCAGCGTCACTACGTCTTGCACGGCATAGGCGTGCCGCAACGGCTCGTGGCACATGCAGCGCCCGGTGGCGTACTGCATTTCGTCGTCCTGCACATGCAGCCGCGCACGCGGCAGCTTGTCCAGGTTGCCCGCGTGATCGTAGTGCAGATGGGTGAGCACCACGTCGTCCACGTCCGCGGGCGCCACGCCCAGCGCCGCCAGAAACCCGATGGGGCAGCGCAGCAGATCGCGCCGCCGGGCGCGCGCCGTCTCGGCATTGAAGCCGGTGTCGACCAGCACCACGCGGCCGGGCCGGCGCACCAGCCAGACGAAAAAATCCATGGGCATGGGGCCGTCGTGCGGGTCGCCGCCCAGGAAGTTGTCGGACCGGCGGCGCGGCATGTGCGCATAGCGCAGGGCATACACTTCGAACCGGGGCAAGGTCTCGCCGGATGCGGCCATGCGTCACACTCCCAGATAGGCTTTTTGCACGAAAGGGTCGGCCAGCAGATCGCCGCCCCGCCCCGAGCGCACGATTTCGCCGTGCTCCAGCGCATAGGCCTGGTGCGCCAGCCGCAGCGCCAGGCGCGCGTTCTGCTCCACCAGCACGATGGAAAGGCCCTTGTCCCGGTTGATGCGCTCGATGGCGGCCGCGATCTCGGCGACGATCTTGGGCGCGATGCCCAGCGACGGCTCGTCCAGCATCAGCAGCTTAGGGTTGGCCATCATCGCCCGCCCGATGGCCACCATCTGCTGCTCGCCGCCCGACAGCGACCCGGCAAGCTGGCGCCGTCGTTCCAGCACCCTCGGAAACAACGCATAGATCTCCTCCAGCGTGCGGCGGCGCACGGCGCGCGAGCGCACGCCGTGCGCACCGGCCAGCAGGTTTTCCTGCACCGACATGCGCCCGAACAGGCGGCGGCCTTCCGGCGACAGCGCCACGCCGGCCGCCACGCGCGACGCGGCCGGCATCGCCGTCACGTCCCGTCCGTCGAACCGGATGCGTCCGTCCGCCGCCCGGGCCAGCCCGATCACGGCCTTGAGCGCGGAGCTCTTGCCCGCGCCGTTCGATCCGATCAGCGCCACGATCTGGCCGGCGTCCACAGCGAAACTGGCATTGCGCACGGCCTCCAGCCGCCCGTAGCGCACGGTCAAGGCATCGACTTCAAGCATGGGCATAGTCCGGCGCTCCGAGATAGGCTTCGATGACGGCGGGATTGGCGCGCACCGCATCCGGCGCGCCTTGCGCGATTTTCTCTCCCTGCACCAGCACGACGATGCGCTGGCACAGGGCCATGACGAGCGCCATGTGGTGCTCCACCAGCAGCAGCGTCAGGCCCTCCTCATCGCGCAGGCGGCGCAGCAGGCGGCCCAGCTCGTTGCATTCCTCGTGATTCAGCCCCGCCGCCGGCTCGTCCAGCAACAGCATGCGCGGGTGCGCCGCCAGCGCGACGGCGATGCCCAGTCGCTTCTGCAGACCGTAGGCCAGGCCGCCGGCGGGCGCGTCCCGCCATGCGCGCAGGTCGGTCAGGTCCAGGATGCGCAGCATCTCGGCCTGCACACCGCTCGCCGGCAGGCCCCCATCCTCCCGGCCGGCCAGTCCGCGCGGCACGGTGCCGAGGATGCGCGAAAGCAGCCCCCGGTACACGTTGCCCGCCACCGTTTCCTCGGGATAGCTGGTGGCCGACTGGAACGTGCGCACCAGCCCCCGGGCCACCGCTTTGCTGGGCGGACCGCCCGCGATGTCGTGCCCCGCGAAGCGCACGCGCCCGCCAGTGGGCGGCAGCGTGCCGCTGATCACGTTGAATGCCGTGGTCTTGCCGGCGCCGTTCGGCCCGATCAGGCCCACGATTTCTCCTTCGCGCACCTCGAAAGACAGGCCGCGCAGGGCCGCCAGTCCGCCGAAGCTGCGCGACAGTCCTTCGACTTGCAACAGTGGTGCGCTCATGCCGCATCCCTCGACCAAAGCTGGCGCGCGCGGCGGGGCAGGCTGGCCAGCCCGTCCGGCAGAAAGCGCAGAATGACGATCAGCGCCGCGCCATAGAAAATGTGCTGGGTCTGCACCGCCCCCCGGAACAGCTCGGGCAGCGGCGTCAGCACCATCGCACCCACCAGGGGCCCCCAGACCGAGCGCCGGCCGCCGATGACCAACATGATGATGAACCCGATGGACACGCTGGTGTTAAAGGACTCCGGCGACACATAGCCGATGTAGCGCGACTGCAGTGCGCCCGCCGCCGCCGCCAGCGCGCACCCGGCCACGAACGCCAGGAGCTGGATGCGTTGCACGTTGAGCCCCGTGGATTCCGCCAGCGCCGGATTGTCCGCCAGCGCGTCCATGGCATGCCCGAGCGGCCTGCGAAAAAGCGCATGCAGCATCCACAGCGACAACAGCGCCGCGGCCAGCGCCAGGCCGTAGAACCGCTCGCGCGTATCGAACGCGAAGCCGAACACCTGCGCCGCGCCGATGCCGGCAATGCCGTTGGCGCCGCCCGTCAGCGCCGCGCCGTCCAGCAGCGCCAGGCGCAGCAGCTCGCCGAACGCGAACGTCACCAGCACGAAATACACGCCGCGCAGGCGCAGGATCGCCCAGCCGAGCAGCAACGCGACCAGCGCCGACGCCAGCGCGCCCAGCAGCATGGCCGGCAGGAACGACAGGCCCCAATGCCGGGCCGCCAGCACCGACGCGTACGCGCCTATTGCCACGAAGGCCGCGTGCCCGAGCGAAAGCTGTCCGCAGCGGGCCACCAGCGCCAGCCCACTCACCATGACCGCATTCAGACAGACCAGCACGGCCAGGTGCTGCACGAATGCGCCCGAGAACCAGGGCAGCGCCGCCAGCGCCGCGAGCAGAACCAGTCCAGCCATGCCGAGCGGCCCCACGCGGCCGCCGGGGCGCGCCGCAAGAGCGAGAGTCGTCATTTCAAGCTTCTCCCCGGCCCAGCAGCCCCTTGGGCCGCAGCACCAGCATCGCCATCACGATGGCGAAAATCAACATGTCGGCCGTGCTGCCCGCGAGCAGCAGGCTGGCATAGCTCTCGACCAGCCCCAGCAGCATGGCCGCCACGGCCGCGCCCGGAATGCTGCCCAGCCCGCCCAGGATCACCACGATGAACGCCTTGAGCAGCGGCGCGCCCCCCACGAACGGCGACACCGAGAAAAGCGGCGCCATCAGCGCGCCCGCCACCGCCGCCAGCCCGGCGCCCAGGCCGAACCCCAACGGGTAATACAGCCTGGAACGGATACCCTGGATCGCAGCGATCTCCATGTCTTCCACCACCGCGCGCAGGGCGCGGCCCGGGCGCGAGAAACGGAGAAAGCCGTACAGCAGCGCCAGCACCGCGCAGGCGAAGACCACCACGTACAACCGCGCCGTGGGAACGACCGCCTTGCCCAGGCGGGTGACGCCCTCGGCCACGGGCGGCATGGACAGCGGGTCCGGCCCGAAGAACATCAGGGCCAGGTTCTGCAGAATCATCGCCAGCCCGATGGTGGCGATCATGCCATTGAGCTCGTCGCGCCGGAACGGCTTGAGCACGCCCCATTCCAGCAGCGCGCCGCCGGCCAGGGCGCCGGCGAAGGTAATGGCCACGGCCGCCATGAATGGCAGTTGCGCCCCCGAAACCAGGAAATACGCGCCGAAGGCGCCCAGCATGTAGAACTCGCCATGGGCGAAATTCACCATGCGCATCACGCCGAACACCAGCGTGAAGCCCACTGCCATCAGCAGATAGAGCAGGCCGACGATCAGGCCGTTGACCGTCGCCTGCGTTGCCAGGAAAGTCCAGTCCACGAACGGTTCTCCCCGCGCCTTAGCGGCAGCCTTCGACGGTGCAGCGCGCGCGGATGACTTCCTTGCCGTCCTGCACCTCGGCCACGTAGAACGGCGCGTCGAGCTGATGGTCGATGCCGTACATGGCCTTGCCGGTCCAGCCTAGCCTGCCCAGCGCCCCTTCGAAGCCCGAGATGCGCTCCAGCTCCGCGCGCACCTTCTCCGTATCGTCCACCGTCCCGGCCCTGCGCATCGCCTCGAAAAGCAGGTTGGCGCCGTCATAGAACGCCGGACTGAAGCCGTTCATGGAATGCTTGTAGCGCGCCGCGTACAGGTCCATGTAGGCCTTGGTGGACGGCAGTTCCGGATCGATGGGCGTGTGCACGAACATACCCTGCGTGGCCGCCTTGCCCGCTACGTTGACGATCTCCTGCGTGGCCGGCCCGCCGGTGCGAACGATCTTGCCGGCGTATCCCAGCTCGCGCGCCTGCTTGACGATCATGCCGGCCGTGGCGGGCGAATTGCCGTCCAGCTCGATGGCATCGATGCCGCGCGCCAGCATGCGCGTGAGCAGCGGCACGAAATCCACGCGGTCGCGCTCGAAGAATTCCTTCACCGGAAGCTTCGCCCCCGCCTTCTTGTAGGCCGCCTCCAGGTCCTGGGCGATCTGCTGTCCCGTCTCGTCGTTCGGAAAGAGCGCGCCCACCTTCTTGATGCCCTGCGTGCGCACCAGCCAGTCGATCTGGGGCTGCGAAACCTCGGCCGTCGTCACGTTGGGGCGGAAGGTATAGGGTTTGTCCTCAGACAGCGCCTTGGCGGTAAAGCCCAGCGTCATGACGATCACGCGGTTCTTCTCGGTAATGGGCTGGATGGCCAGCACCGGCGCCGACCCCACCGGGCCGATGATGTACTTGACCTTGTCCTCGAACACCAGCCGGTTGGCCACCGTCACCGCCTCGTTGGCCTGGTACTTGTCGTCATAGGCCACCACCTTCACCTGGTATTTCCTGCCGCCCACATCCAGGCCGCCGGCCTTGTTGACCTGGTCGGCCGCGATTTCCGCGGCGTTCTTCATGCCCTGGCCCCAGGCCGCGCCCGAAAGCGTCACCAGCGCACCCAGCGTCAGCGTATCCTGCGCCTGGGCCCCGCCGCCGGCGGCCAGGACGGAAGACAACAGCACGATATGCGGGATTTTCATTTTTTCTGTCTCCTGTGCTTATGCGCCTTGCGTCCGAACCGGCGCGGCGCTGATCTGGTCGAGCACCGGCAGCAGGTACTGCCGGAACTGCCCGGGGTTCTCGCTCATCGGGAAATGACCCACCTCGCGCATGATCGAAACTTGCGCGCCGGGAATGGACCCGGCGGTGCGCAGCGTGTCCTGCGGCGAGCAAGAGAAGTCGTATTCGCCTGTCAGCAGGAAAAGGGGGCACAGGTCCGTCCGGATGCCTCCCAGCCTGCCCCGCAGGTCGCCGTCCACGCGATAGAAATACAGGTCGCCCCGGAACACGCCCGGCCCGCCCTGCATGTACTGCCACAGCGTTTCATGGCGGTGCAAAGAGGGGGACTGCGGCGCGACCAGGCCCGACACCAGCGCCGCGCAGACTTCGCCTCCGTGCACGTCGGGGCGGTGCAGCCACGACGTGTCGTACCAGGGCTCCTGGTAATCGGCGGCTTCCACGCCGATCAGCGCGCGGAAACGGTCGCTGTGGCGGTGCGCCAGCTCGAGCACGATGCGCCCGCCGATGGAACAGCCGATCAGGGCCGGCCGCTCCAGCCCGAGCGCGGCGCAGAAAGTCATGACGGTTTCCACATAGAGATCGGTGGAAAGCCGGTACTCCTCGTCCTGCCAGCCCTCGGGAGGATACGACTTGCCATGCCAGGGCAGGTCGAACGCCATGACGCGAAAGCGCGAGGTGACGGCCTCGTCGCACATCATGTGGCGGTACTGCCGCCCGTCGGCCCCCGCGGTGTGCAGGCACACCAGCGGGATGCCCTGGCCCGCCTCCTCGAAGTACACGCGGCAGCGGCGCCCCGCCACCTCCAGCGTCACATACCGCCCCACGATGGGTTCCAGCGCCGCCGTCATGCCGCCTCCCTGCCGAGGGCCGCCATATCCTTGACGTACTGCAGATTGGCCATCAGGGGCTGGAGATTGCCTTCGATCGCCATCTCGCCGCGCTTGGCCAGCGCGAAAACGTCGTGCCAGCCGGCCTCGGGAAACGGCCGCCAGAACCGCTCCCAGGCCGGCGCGCCGGCGGAGAGCGAAAAATCCCACGAACACATCGGCCCCTCGACGATGCCGGCCCGCGCCACCTGGCCGCCCCGCACCGCGACGAGCACCGGAATGCCGCCGAACCGGAAGCATATGTCCGCATCGACCTGCCTGGGCCGCGCATAGCCGCGCACTGCCTCGACGAAACGCCGGGCCAGCCTCGCGCCGCCCGCGTCTGTGCAAATGGTGTCCATAGTCTCCTGCCTTGCGCGCTCCGCTTCCAGGGAAGCAAGCGCATGTTCTGCTAGATAGAACTTATATTCTTACTGAAAGAACATTCTGGAAGCAAAAAAACCCGGTGTCAACCCGGAACCCATATGTGGGACGAATACGGCCTCAGCCTGCGTTCAGCGCTCTCCAATCGCCGGCCAGCGCCAGCGGGCAGCCGGTCAGTTCCTGCAATCGCCCGAACGAAAGGCCCGCCACCATGGCGCGCACCACCATGCCGCCGGGCGTGATGTCGATGATCGCCATATCGGTATACACGCGGTCGACCACCCCGGCGCCGGTCAGCGGATAGCTGCACTCGCGCACCAGTTTGGGCTGGCCGTCCTTGGTGGTGTGTTCCATGGTGATGTACACCTGCCGCGCGCCAGCCACAAGATCCATCGCCCCGCCCACGGCGGGAATGGTTCCCGGCTCGCCCGTGTCCCAGTTGGCCAGGTCGCCCCGCTCGGACACCTGGAACGCGCCCAGCACCGTCAGGTCGAGATGCCCGCCTCGCATCATGGCGAACGACACCACGTGATCCGTGATGGACGCCCCTGGCAACAGCGTCACGGCCTCCTTGCTGGCATTGATGAGATCCAGGTCCAGCGGCGCGCCAGAATCTCCCGGCCCCATTCCGACAATGCCGTTTTCCGTGTGCAGGATGACGTCCCGATCGTCCGGCAGGAAGCTCGAAACCAGGGTCGGGATGCCGATGCCGAGATTGACGTAGGCGCCGTCGGGAATGTCCTGCGCCACCATCTGCGCGATCCGGGCCCGGCTGAGTTTTTCAAACGACATGGCTGCGCTCCACCTGCACGACGCGTTGGACAAAAATGCCGGGAGTCATGACATGCTCGGGCGGCAGCTCTCCCTTTTCGACGATACGGTCCACCTGCGCCACCGTGGTCTGCGCCGCCATGCACATCACGGGCGCGAAGTTGCGCCCCGCGTAGCGATAGACGAGGTTCCCCCAGCGGTCGCCGGCCTCGGCCTTCACCAGCGCGAAATCGCCCTTAAGCGGTTGCTCCAGCACGTAACCCACCCCGTCTATCACCCGCGTCTCCTTGCCCTGGGCCAGCGGCGTGCCATAGGCCGTGGGCGTGAAGAAGGGCCCCAGCCCCGAGCCGGCGGCCCGCATGCGCTCGGCCATGGTGCCCTGCGGCACGCATTCCAGCTCGATCCGGCCGGCCCGGTAGGCTTCGGCAAACGCCGCCGCGTTGGGCTTGCGCCGGTCCGAGGAGCGCGCGAAAGAACAGATCATCTTGCGCACGCGCCCCGCACGTATCAGCTCGCTCAGCCCGCGTTCGCCGTTGCCGGCATTGTTGTTGACGATCGTCAGTTCCCTGGCGCCCTGGTCCAGCAGCGCGCAGACCAGCTCCGTCGGCACGCCCGATGCCCCGAAACCGCCGATCATTACCACCGCCCCGTCCTGCACGCCCGCAACGGCGTCGGCCAGGCTTGCCACAGTCTTGTCCAGCATGGATGCTCCTTGTTCCGGGCCCGTCACCGCGTGGCGGGCCCGCCGAAGACCGCCGTGGCCTGGCTGGAGAGAGTTCCGCCGTTGCCATGGACGAGCGCGATCTCCGCGCCCGGCACCTGGCGCTCTCCCGCCTGCGCGCGCAACTGCCGCACCGCCTCGATCACCAGGAAAATGCCGTACATGCCAGGATGCACGCACGACAGCCCGCCTCCGTTCGTATTGACCGGCAGCCGACCTCCCGGGGCAATGCCTCCTTGCGCAACGAAAGCCCCGCCCTCGCCCTTGCGGCAGAATCCCAGGTCTTCCAGGAAGAGCAGCGTATTGATGGTGAAGGCGTCGTACAGCTCCGCCACGTCCACGTCGCTCACCGACACGCCCGCCATGCCGAGTGCACGCGGCCCGGATTCCGCCGCCGCCGTGACCGTCAGGTCTTCCATGGAAGAAATCTGGCGGTTCCACACGGCCGTGGTGCTGCCCAGCAGGTAGACTGGCGGCTGCGGCAGGTCGCGGGCGCGATCCGCGCGCACCAGCACATAGGCGCCCGCGCCGTCCGTCACCAGGCAGCAATCGCGCGTCGTCAGGGGATCGGACACCATCCTCGCGTTCAACACGTCGGCAATGGAAAGCGGGTCGCGCAAGGCGGCCTCCGGGTTACGCTGCGCCCATTTGCGCGCAGCCACCGCCACTTCGGCCAGCTGCTCGCGGGTGGTGCCGTACTGGTGCATGTGGCGCGCCGCGGCCAATGCGTATGAGGTAATGGGCTGCAAGGGGCGATAGGGATGCTCGTACGGCTGCGGGTCGAGCAGCGACCTGGCCTTCACACCTTCGCTGCGGCCGAACGCCGCGGTCTTCTGCGTACTGCCATAGCAGACCAGCACGGCATCGCACTGGCCCGATTCCAGCGCCATCGCCGCAGGCAGCAAATGCGACACGAAGCTGCTTCCGCCCAGCATGGTGGCCTCGATGAAACGCGGGCGCAGGCCCAGATATTCGGCCACCGGCATGCTCCACATCGTGGCGGACGAACTGCACGTCGCCAGGCCGTCGATGTCGCGCATGGACAGGCCGGCATCCGCCACGGCGCGGCAGGCCGCCTGCGCGAGAATCTCCATTTCGGTATAGCCGTGGGCCGCGCCCAGGCCGGCGTGGCCCACGCCCGCCACGGCAACCTTGCCCCGCAGGGATTCGAGCGCCGTCATGCCGCCACCCCCTGTGCGTCGAAGACCACCAGCGGACCGCCTTCGCCGTCCCGGACGCGGGCGCGCACCGGCATGCCGATGTGCAGATCGTCGGGCGCCACGCCCTCGACGCGGGACATCATCCGTATCCCTTCGCGCAAGTCGACGAGGGCAACGTTGTAGTCGCCCCCCGCCTCGGGCTTGCGCCTCACCACGCTGAACGAATACACGACACCCTCGCCCGACGGCGCTGCCCATTGCAGCGCCAGGCTGCCGCAATGCACGCACAGCGTGCGCGGATAGAACTGGTGGCGGTCGCAGTCCCCGCAGCGCTGGACTTCGAAGCGCCCGCGCGCAAGCGCGGCGAAATACCGCGCCTGCGGCCCCGCATCCCTGCTTTCGTTTTCCATGATTCCTCTCCTGGCGGACGGCGCGAGCCGTTCCGGCCTCACAAGTCGTAGAACGTTTTTCCTTCGCGCACCAGACGCTCCAGCAGGGGAGCCGGCTCCCACAGCTCGCCATGCCGGGCATGGAACTGGCGGATGGACGCCAGCACCTCGGGCAGGCCGACTTCGCACGCATAGAAAAGCGGCCCGCCCCGGAACGCCGGGAATCCGTAGCCGTGCACATAGATCACGTCGATGTCGGAAGCGCAGGACGCAATGCCTTCCTCGAGGATCCTGGCGCCTTCGTTGACCAGCGCATACATGGTGCGCGCGACGATGGTTTCGTCCGAAATGGCCTGGCGCTCGATGCCGTCCTCCCTCGCGCAGGCCTCGATCAGCGCATCCACTTCCGGATCCGGGACTGGCGCCCGGCTGCCCGCCTCGTAGCGATAGAACCCTGCGCCCGTCTTCTGGCCGAACCGGCCCTGTTCGCACAGGCGGTCGGCCACGCGGGAATAGCGCAGGTGCCTGGGCCGGGTGGGCGCAGTGCGCTTGCGGAAAGCCCAGCTGATGTCCAGTCCAGCCATGTCCGCCATGCGCAGCGGTCCCATCGCCAGGCCGAAGCGCTCGAGCGCGCCGTCCACCTGCCGAGGGGAAGCCCCCTCTTCGAGCAGAAAATGCGCCTCCCGGGTGTAAGGGCTTACCATGCGGTTTCCCACGAATCCGTCACACACGCCGACGAGCACGGGCAGCTTGCCCATGCGGCGCGCCAGAGCGAACGCCACGCCCAGGGTTTCCGGCGACGTGGCTTTTCCCCTCACGACTTCCAGCAAGCGCATCACGTTGGCCGGACTGAAGAAATGCATGCCGAGGACGCGCGCCGGCCGGGCCGTGAATCCGGCGATCTCGTCGATATCCAGGCGGGACGTGTTGGACGCCAGAATGGCGTGAGGCGCGCATATGGCGTCCAGCTTCGTGAAGATGTCGCGCTTGACCGCCATGTCCTCGAAAGCCGCTTCGATCACCAGGCCGGCGTCGCCCAGATCCTCCAGCGACAGGCTGGGGCGGATGCGGCCCAGGCGCTCGCGCATGGCTTCCTCGCTCAGGCGTCCCTTGGCCACGCTGGCGGCGTAGTTGTGCTGCATGGTCTTCCAGCCCCGTTCCAGGGCCTGTGCATCGCGCTCCACCAGCACGACCTCCAGCCCGGCGTTGGCCAGGCTCATCGCGATGCCGCCGCCCATGGTGCCCGCCCCCACCACGCCTACCCGCGCCGGCGCCTCGCCGGGCGCCGGCGTGCGCATCGCCACCCGTTCGGCGAAGAACAGATGCCGCTGCGCGCGCGACTGGCTGCCCTGGACCAGTTCCTGGAAACGCCGGCGCTCATAGGCCAGACCCGCTTCCAGATCGCTCTCGACGGCCTGGCGCACGCACGCCACGCAGGCTTCCGGCGCGACGCATCCCCGGAATCGGCGCCGTCCTTGCGCCAGCGCCCGGTCATAGGCTTGCGGATCGGCGGGCGCAGACGCGCGGCGCGCGCCCAGCACGCGGCCGCCCAATGGCACGTCGGCCCGCTCGAACGCGTATGCGGCGCCCGGCCGGCCAGGCCGTCGTCGAAGACTGCGTCCAGCAACCCGTCCGCGAGCGCCCGTGCAGCGGAGCTGGGTTCGCCTTCGACAATCATCTCCAGCGCGCGGACAACGCCGACGGCTCGCGGCAGCCGCTGCGTTCCTCCCGCTCCGGGCAGTATGCCGAGCTTGACCTCGGGCAGGCCCAGCTTCGCCCCGGCCAGCGCCACACGATAATGGCACCCCAGCGCCAGCTCCAGGCCACCGCCCAGCGCCGCGCCATGCACCGCCGCCACCACCGGCTTGTCCGCGCGTTCTATCCGACCGATCAGCTCGCGCAGGCTGGGTTCGCGCAACGAGGCCGGCGTGTTGAACTCCCGGATCTCGGCGCCGCAGCAGAAAAATTCGCCCGCGCCCGCCAGCACGATGGCACGGATGCCCTCTTCCGACAGGGCCTCGTCCAGCGCCCTGCCCAGGGCCTCTCGCAGGTCGGCGCTCATGGCGTTGACCGGCGGGTTGTCCATCCACAGCACCGCTACCCGGCCTTGATGCCGCAATTCGGTTCGAATCGGCATGGCCGTCACTCCAGTTCGGCCATGGCCTGGCCTTCGTCCACCTCCACGCCTTCGGCGACCAGCACGCGCTTGACCACCCCTGCGCGCTCGGCCTCGACCGGGATCTCCATCTTCATGGATTCGACTTTCGCCACGCAGTCGCCTTCGGCGACGAGTTGTTCCAGGTACAGGTCGGCCTTGCCGAAACTGCGTGTGGCGATGGCATGGGCGCGCTCCCATTGCGATGCCACCTCGGCGGGCCCGAACACGGGCAGCATGCCGATGCCGCCGCCGCCGCAGGCCGGCTTGATGAGCAACGGATATCCCAGCTCGTCGGCCGCGCGCCGCGCCGCGGCAGAGTCGTCGCCCAGCACCGGGCTGCTGGCGGCCATCGGCATGCCCAGTGCTTTCATGGCGGCGCGCGCTTCGGTCTTGTGCCCGAGCATGCGAATCCAGCGCGGACTGGGCCCGATGAAAAGCAGGCCGGCTGCTTCCGCCGCCTGCGCGAAATCCGCGTTTTCGGAAAGAAATCCGTAGCCCGGATGCACCGCGTCGGCGCCCGTCTCGCGTGCGGCGCGCAGCAATGCCCCGGCATCCAGATAGCTTTGCGCGGCGGGAGCGGGGCCGATGAGGACAGCGGCGTCGGCCTCTTCCAGGTAGGGCATGCCACGGTCCGCTTCCGAATAGACGGCGACCGATTCCAGCCCCAGGCTGCGCAGCGCGCGGATGACGCGCCGCGCCACCGCACCCCGGTTGGCAACCAGCACTCGTTTCATGATGGTTCCCTCCCGTTCAGGGCCGATAGCCGAATGCGGCCGGGCCCGCGCCGCGCAGCGGGGCCGTCAGGGCGACGAACTCCTCCAGCGCGGCGCGCGTCTCGGCCGGGTCGATGATGTCCTCCACCACGAAGGCCTCCGCGCTGCGGAATGGCGACGCCAGGCTGCGCACGCGGTCCTCGATCTGCCTGGTCTTCTCGGCCGGGTCGTCAGCCGCTTCGATTTCCGCCTTGTAGGCCACCTCCAGGCCGCCCTCCACCGGCAGCGAGCCCCACTGCGCAGACGGCCAGGCGTAGCGGAAGTTGTGGCGGCCGGCGTTCTGGTGCCCGCCTCCCGCGACGCCGAACGCCTTGCGCACGATGATGGAGCACCACGGCATGGTGGACTGGGCCACTGCGGTCAGCGCACGCACGCCGTAGCGCATCGCGCCGCTCTTCTCGGCCTGCAAACCGATCTGGAAACCCGGCACGTCCACGAAGTTCACGACCGGCAGGTGAAAGGTCTGCGCCAGGTCCAGCAACCGCGTGAACTTCTCGGCGGCCGGTCCGTCCCAGCCGCCGCCGTACTGATACGGATCGCTGGCGAACACCGCCACCGGCCAGCCGTCGATGCGGGCCAGTCCGGTGATGACCGCCCGCCCCCACCGCCGGCCGATCTCCATGAACGACCCCTCATCGACCACCCGCTCGACGATGGGCCTCATCTTGTAGACGGATCTGGGGTCGCGCGGCACGGCTTCGCGCAGCCAGTCCTGGTCCGGCGCCGCGCGACCCGGTTCGCCCCTGGGCGGCGCTTCGGCCACGGAGCGCGGCAGATAGGAAAGAAAGCGGCGCGCCAGGGCGAAGGCCGCTTCTTCCGACTCCGCCTCGTCGTCCACCACGCCATTGCGCGTATGCACTTCGCTGCCGCCCAGCTCGTTCTTTTCCAGCTTCTGGCCGATGCGCGCCACGACCGGCGGCCCGGCGATGAAGAGCTGCGACGTATCGCGCACCATGACCGAGTAATGGCTGGCGGCCACGCGCGCCGCGCCCAATCCCGCCACGGAACCCAGCGCCAGGGACACCACTGGCACGGCCGCCAGGTTCTGCGCCATCAGCGGCCACATGCGCAGCTTGGGCAGCAGCGTATGGCCCTTGATCTCGATATTGCGCACCGAGCCGCCGCCTCCGGTGCCGTCCACCAGCCGCAGCAAGGGCAGGCGCAGATCCTGCGCCATGCGTTCCGACTCCACCAGGTTGTCGCCGACGGCGCCGTCGTTGGCGCCGCCACGCACGGTGAAGTCGTCCGCCGCCAGCACCACCGGGCGGCCCTCGACCCGGCCCCTGCCGATCAGGAGGTTGGACGGCGTCAGGTCGACCAGCCTGCCTTCGGCGTCGTATTGTGCGCTGCCCGCCAGCGCGCCCACTTCGCGGAACGAGCCGGGGTCGAGCATCTTCTCTATGCGCTCGCGCACCGGAAGCCGGCCCGCGTCGCGGTGGCGCTTCACTTTCTCCTCTCCGCCCATGCGCGCGGCGAGCTTCTTGCGCAGCGCCAGTTCATCCAGTTCTTTCTGCCAGGACACGGATAATTCTCCTTGTAGGGCCGGCCCGCAGCGGGCCCGCCGGATCTCAGTCGATCTTGATGTCGGCGCGTTGATCAGCGCCTCGTTCTGCTTGAGCTCGTCCGTGATCTTGACCGCGAACGCCGCAGGTTCCTGAGTGCCGGGCCTGCCCTGCGCCGCCAGGCGCTTGCGGACTTCCGGATCGCGCACCGCTTCCGCGATATGCCGGTTGAGCTGCGCCACTACCTTCTCCGGCGTTGCGGCCGGCGCGAGAATGCCGACCCAGAACGACACATCGAAGCCCGGGTAGCCCAGCTCGGCCATCGCGGGCACCTCAGGAAGATCGCTCCAACGGTCGGTGGTGGAAACCGCCAGCGCACGCAGCTTGCCCGACTTGATCAGCGGCACGCCGGAAAGCGTATCGAAGCCGAAGTCCACTTCGCGCGAAAGCAGCCCTGCCTCCATGGGCGCCGCACCGCGGTACGGCACATGCAGCATCTTCACGTCGGCCATGGTCGCCAACTGCGCGCCGGCCAGGTGCATGAGATTGCCGTTTCCCGCCGATCCGTAGCTCACCGTGCTGGGATTGCGGCGCGCCAGCTCCACCAGGCTCTTGACGTCGGTCACGCCGCGCATGCGCTCGTTCTCGGGGTTGATGGCCAGAATGAAGGGCACAGACACCACCGTGGTGACCGGCGCGAAGTCCTGCAGAGGGTCGTACTGCAAATCCTTGAACAGCAGCGGATTGACCGTGATGGAGCTGGAATTGCTGACCAGGATGGTGTAGCCGTCCGGCTTCGCCTGCGCCACCATGCGCGCCGCGATCATGCCGTTGGCGCCGGTCTTGTTCTCGACCACGAACGGCTGCCCGGTCCGCCGCTGCAGCGCCTCGCCGACGATGCGCGCCACGGTGTCGATGGTGCTGCCCGGGCTGAACCCGACCACGAACTTCACGGGCGCATTGGGATACTCGGCCGCTCCCGCGGGAGCGGCCTGCAACGCGAAAACGGCGGTTGCCGCCGCCAGCCATTTGACGGTTTTCATACTCTGTCTCCTCCGCCGGCTCGACGGCGCGACGCGCCGCCGGCCTGCCTGTTTTCTGCTTATTGAAACGTTGCGGCTGATGCCGCGGAAACCACGCCGCCCGGAAGCGGCGTGCATGCCGGCTACGGATTCACCGCCATGCCCGACACCTTCACGGCCTTGCCCCATTTGGCCTGTTCGTCCGTCATGAACGCGGCGAAGGCCTGGGGCGTGCTGTTGACGACTTCGCCGCCCAGGCTTTCGATCCGTTCACGCATCTCGGGCGTGTCCACGATGCGCGAGACGTCCTGGTAGATACGCTGGGTCAGCGCCGGCGGCGTGGACGCGGGGGCCAGCAGGCCGAACCAGGTGGCAGCCTCGAAGCCCGGCATGCCGGCTTCGCCAAAGGTCGGCACGTCGGGCAGCGCCTTGACGCGCGTACCGCTAGCCACCGCGAGGGCGCGCAGCTTGCCCGAATGAATGAGCGGCAGAGCCGAGGTAATGGTGGCCAGCATCATCTGTACTTGGCCGCCGGCCAGGTCGGTGAACGCCGGCGCGTCGCCGCGGTACGGCACGTGGGTAATGGCGGTGTGCGTGGCGATCTTGAACAGCTCGCCGCTCAGGTGCTGCGCCGTGCCGTTGCCCGGCGAGGCGAAGTTGACCGTGTCGCCCTGCTTTTCCAGATAGGCGAGGAATTCCCGCAGGTTGCCGGCGGGCACGGAGGGATTGACCACGAGCACCAGCGGCACCTTGGTCACCAGCGTGATGGGCGCGAAATCCTTGACGGGGTCGTAGTTCAGCTTGGAATAGATGTGCCCGCTGATGGTGTGCGCGGAGGTGGTCATGTACAGGGTATAGCCGTCGCCCGCAGCGCGCGCCACGGCGCTTGCGCCGATGGTCGTGCCCGCCCCCGCGCGGTTTTCCACGATCACCGATCCGCGCCAGGCCGTTCCGAGCTTTTCGGCCACGGCGCGCGCCACCACGTCGGTCGCGCCGCCCGCCGGATAGGGCACGACCATGGTCACCGGCTTGGCGGGATAGGTGTCCGCCCGCGCGGCCGCCGCGCACAGCGCCAGGGCGAATGCGCATCCGCGCAGCCATTTGTGCTTCATCTTCACGTCTCCTCTTGTCATCGACCTGCGGTTTGTATATTCTGTTCGTTCCAACAGACAGAACGTTCATTCTATTTTAAGACGATCCGGCCGCTGGCTGTCAATGAAAAAAAGGCGGGACCCGCCCGGCGGGTCCGCCCCGGCGGCCTCTATTCCAGGAACAGACACCTCATGCCAGAATCCGAGCTTTCACTCAAATCCATGCTGATCGGCGATCAATGGATCGCCCAGGAGAGCGGCGCTTTCGACTCCGTCAACCCTGCGACCGGAACCGTGAACTTCCGCATCAGCGGGGCGACGCAGGCCGAGATCGACCTCGCCGTGGACACCGCGGGGCGCGCGGTGCGACAGCCCGCCTGGCGCGACATGCTTCCGCATGCGCGGGCCGCCCTGCTGCGCCGCATGGCCGACGGCATCGACGCCAACGCGGAAGTCCTGGCGCGCCTGCAGATGATCGAGAACGGCAAGGTCTGGAGCGAGTGCAAGGCGCAGGTCGCCAGCGCGGCGGCCACCTTCCGCTACTACGCCGGGGTCTGCGAAACCCTGTGCGCCGAAGTCACGCCGCCGCGCGGCAACTATCTCTCCATGACGCGCTACGACCCGTATGGCGTGGTGCTCGCGATCACGCCGTGGAATTCGCCGCTCACCATGGAGGCCCAGAAAGTCGCGCCGGCCCTGGCCGCGGGCAACGCGGTGATACTCAAGCCTTCCGAAGTCACTTCCTCCCCCGCGCTGGAGCTCGGGCGCATCGCGCTCGAGGCCGGCCTGCCGCCCGGCATCCTGAATATCGTGACCGGCCTCGGCGCCCGGGTGGGCGGTCCGCTGGTGCAGCATCCGGGCGTTCGCATGGTGTCTTTCACCGGCGGCACGGCCACCGGGCGCGCCATCGCGCACGCGGCCGCTGAGAAACTGATGCCGGTGGCGCTGGAGCTGGGCGGAAAGTCGCCGCACATCGTGTTTGCCGACGCCGACCAGGACGCGGCCATCGACGCGGTGATCGGCGGCATCTTCGAGGGCAGCGGCCAGTCCTGCGTCGCAGGCTCGCGGCTGTATGTGCAGCAGTCCATCGCCCAGTCCTTCATCGAGCGGCTGGCCGCGCGCGCCGGCAGCCTGCGGGTGGACCTGCCCGACGCCGAGCGGGCGCAGATGGGGCCCATTGCCTCTTTCGGCCAGCGCGAGCGCATCGAGGGCATGGTCGAGGCCGCCCGCCGCGACGGCGCGCAGGTGCTGCTGGGCGGCGCCCGCCCCGGCGACGAACGGCTGGCTCGGGGGGCCTTTTATCTCCCCACGATCCTGGCCGGCCTGAAGCCGGACGCCACCGTCGTGCGCGAAGAGATCTTCGGCCCGGTGCTGTGCGCGCTGACGTTCGAGGACGAGGACGACCTCATCGCGCAGGCCAACGACAGCGTCTACGGGCTGGCTTCTGGCGTGTGGACGGTCGACTACCGGCGCGCCTGGCGCATCGCGCAGCGGCTGGAGGCGGGCAGCGTCTGGATCAACACCTACAAGCAGCTATCGATTTCCACCCCGTTCGGGGGCTTCAAGCAAAGCGGCATCGGCAGGGAAAAGGGAATCACCGGCATGCGGCTCTACCAGCAATCCAAGGGCATTTACTTCGGCATGTAAGCCGGCCTTCCTTTCCTTACGCACTACCTGAACTCGGAGACTTGAACATGCATCAACCCTATACACGAGCCGGCTTCATCGGCCTGGGCGTCATGGGCGAACCCATCTGCCGCAACCTGGCCCGCAAGAGCGGGCTGCCGGTGCTGGGCTGCGACACCGACCCCGCCCCCCTGGCCCGGCTGGCCGTCGACGGGGTGCAGGCGTCGAATGCCGCCGACATCATGCGCGGCTGCGACGTGGTGTTCCTCTCGCTGCCTTCCGGCGAAGTGGTCGAACAGCTCGCCCGCACCGAGGACGGCCTGCTGGCCCTGGCGCGGCCGGGCCAGCTCATCGTGGACCTCAGCACCTCGCCCGCGCAGACCGCCCGCGACCTGGCGGCCGACTTCGCCGCCAAAGGCGCGCATTTCATCGACGCGCCGGTAGCCCGGACGCGCGCCGCGGCCGAGGCCGGCACCCTGTCCGTCATGGTGGGCGGCGATGCCGGCCTGTTCGAGCGCGTGCGGCCGCTCATCGCCACCTTCGCTTCCGAGATCACGCTCTGCGGCCCGGTGGGCAGCGGCCAGGTGGTGAAGATCCTGAACAACATGGTGCTCTTCGAGACGGTCGTCGCGCTCTCCGAAGCCCGGGCCATCGCGCGGCGCTCGGGCGTGGATCCGCAGGTGCTGCTGGAAACGTTCACACGCGGCTCGGCAGACAGCTTCGCGTTGCGCAACCATGGCGTAAAGGCTATTCTCCCCGGAGATTTTCCCGAGAGGGCCTTCCCCGTCGACTATGCCCGCAAGGATCTGCGCTATGCGCTGGCGCTGGCCGAACAGACCGGCGTCTCGGCCAGCGGCGCGCAGAACGTGGACCGCTGGTTCGAGGCGGCGATCGCCGAAGGTTTCGGCAATCGCTATTTTCCGGTGGTGAGCCGCGTCATCGACCCCGACTCGGGAGCAACCGGCAAAATACCCAACCGTCCTGCATGAGTCGTACTACCCCTCAAGAATCCGCATCCGACGGCGTCGCCGCCGTCGAGCGGGCGCTGGCGATCGTGGCCGCGATCGCCCAGCGCGCCGAACCCATCTCGCTGGCCGACCTCTCGCGCGCCACCGGCTTCTACAAAAGCACCCTGCTGCGCCTGATCGCCTCGCTGGAGCGCGCCGCCCTCGTGGTGCGCCGCGCCGACGGCCGCTATGCGTTGGGGCCGTATGCCCATACCCTGGGCCGCGCCTTCGAGGCCACCTACGGCATCAGCGAAACCATACTTCCGCTGCTGCAGGGCCTGGTCGACAAAGGCACGGAAAGCGCCTCCTTCCACGTCTACCACGACGCCCATTACCGCGTCTGCCTGCTGCGCGTGGATTCACACCACTCCACGCTGGACCGCATCCGCCCCGGCGACCTGCTGCCGCTGGACAAGGGCGCCGCCGGCCGGCTGCTCACCGCCTACCTGGTCCAGGGCCTGCCGCCCTCGCAGGCCGGCCTGGTGCTGACATCCATGGGCGAGCGCGACCCCAACTGCGCCGCCGTGGCGAGCCCGGTGTTCGGGCCCGACGGCGGGATGTGCGGCGCCATCTCCCTGTCCGGCCCCAAAGAACGCTTCACGCCGGCGGCCATCAAGAAAATGAGCAAGCTCGTCCAGGAAAGCGCGGCCGCCGCCACGCAAGGCCTGGGCGGCCGCTGGCCCGCGGCGCGCTAGCACGGCCCGGCCCGCGCCGGGCCGCCTTGCCTGCCACGCCCGGCGCTATCATGGCTCCACGTCCGGCAGGTTCCCGCCTCTCTTTCCGGAGGGGCCGGGACGCTGCTCCGGGCCCGGCGGCAAACGTCCGCCCCAGGAGACTGTCATGCATCGCGCCCTACCCTGGCTGGCCGCCCTGGCCGCCGCCCTGCTCACCGCCTGTTCCGGCCCCGGCGGGCCGCCGCATCCCGGGGCGGTCAACCCCTACAGCAGCGGCGGGTTCCACGACGCCGGCCCCAATTACCCCGATACGGGCATCTGAGCGCCCGGCTTGCGGCCCGCCGCGTTCCGGACTAAATTGTTGACAATCAGTGAATTCCAAGCCGAAATAATCGGCAAAACGCAGTAAAACTCACAAGATTGTCAACACCATGAGCAAAGTGCTCACGCTGCCCGACCCGGCGGGCGACGCCGAGACGCTGTCCGACCAGCTTTTCCGCAAGCTGCAGTCGGCCATCGTCAAGGGTGAGATCGCGCCGGGCAGCAAGATTTCCGAGCCTGAGCTGGCGCGCGCCTACGGCGTGAGCCGGGGGCCGCTGCGCGAAGCGCTGCACCGGCTCGAGGGGCAGAAGCTGCTCGTGCGCGTGCCGCACGTGGGCGCGCGCGTGGTGTCGCTGAGCCAGCAGGAGCTGTGCGAGCTCTACGAAATACGCGAATCCCTGGAGGGCATGGCCTGCCGCCTGGCGGCCGAGCGCATGCACGCGCAAGACGTGCAAGAGCTGCGCCGCGTGCTCGAGGCGCACGAGCGCGACGAGGCGTTCCAGGCGGGCCGCGGCTATTACCAGCAGGAGGGAGACTACGATTTTCACTACCGCATCGTTAAGGGCAGCGGCAACCAGATGCTGTTTCGCATGCTGTGCGACGAGCTCTACCAGCTCGCGCGCATGTACCGCATCCAGTACTCCAACACGCCGAACCGCCCGCGCCAGTCGTACGCGGAACACCACCGCATCCTGGACGCCATCGCCGACGGCGACGGCGAGCTGGCCGAAATCCTGATGCGCCGGCACATCCGCGCATCCCGTCTCAACATCGAACAGCAGATCGCGCAAGGCAAGCTGCAAAAGAGCGAAGCATGAACCATTCCTACCGCAAGCCCCTGCCGGGCACCCGCCTGGATTATTTCGACGCCCGCGCCGCCGTGGAAGCCATCGCCCCGGGCGCCTACGACGAACTGCCCTACACCTCGCGCGTGCTCGCCGAAAACCTGGTGCGTCGCTGCGAGCCCGCGCTGCTCAACGACGCCCTCCGGCAGCTCATCGAACGGCGCCGCGACCTGGATTTTCCGTGGTACCCGGCGCGCGTGGTCTGTCATGACATCCTGGGCCAGACGGCGCTGGTGGACCTGGCGGGCCTGCGCGACGCCATCGCCGAAAAAGGCGGCGACCCGGCCAAGGTGAACCCGGTGGTGCCGGTGCAGCTCATCGTGGACCACTCGCTGGCCGTGGAGTACGGCGGCTACGATCCCGACGCCTTCGCCAAGAACCGCGCGGTGGAAGACCGGCGCAACGAAGACCGCTTCCATTTCATCGACTGGACCAAGCAGGCGTTCCGCAACATCGACGTGGTGCCGCCGGGCAACGGCATCATGCACCAGATCAACCTGGAGCGCATGTCGCCGGTGATCCATGCGCAGGACGGCGTGGCCTACCCCGACACCCTGGTGGGCACCGACAGCCACACGCCGCACGTGGACGCGCTGGGCGTGATCGCCGTCGGCGTGGGCGGCCTGGAGGCCGAGAACGTCATGCTGGGCCGCGCCTCCTGGATGCGCCTGCCCGACATCGTGGGGGTAGAACTCTCCGGCCGTCCGCAGCCCGGCATTACCGCCACCGACGTCGTGCTCACGCTCACCGAGTTCCTGCGCAAGGAGAAAGTGGTGGGCGCCTACCTGGAGTTCTACGGCGAGGGCGCGGCCGCGCTCACGCTGGGCGACCGCGCCACCATTTCCAACATGGCCCCGGAGTACGGCGCCACGGCCGCCATGTTCGCCATCGACGGGCAAACCATCGACTACCTGCGCCTGACGGGCCGCGAGGAAGAACAGGTGGCGCTGGTGGAAACCTATGCCAAGACCGCCGGCCTGTGGGCCGATACGCTGAAGAACGCCCGCTACGAGCGCGTGCTGCGTTTCGACCTCTCCACGGTGGTGCGCACGCTGGCCGGCCCCTCCAACCCGCATCGCCGCCTGCCGGTTTCCGACCTGGCCGAGCGCGGCATTGCCGGCAAGGTGGCAAACACGCCGGGCCAGATGCCGGACGGCGCGGTCATCATCGCGGCCATCACAAGCTGCACCAACACCAGCAATCCACGCAACGTGATCGCCGCGGGCCTGCTGGCGCGCAACGCCAACCGCGCGGGCCTGGCGCGCAAGCCCTGGGTGAAAAGCTCGCTCGCGCCCGGCTCCAAGGCGGTGGCCCTGTACCTGGACGAAGCCGGCCTTACGCCCGAGCTCGAAAAACTGGGCTTCGGCGTGGTGGCCTTCGCCTGTACCACCTGCAATGGCATGTCGGGTGCGCTCGACCCGAAGATCCAGCAGGAAATCATCGACCGCGACCTCTACGCCACCGCCGTGCTGTCGGGCAACCGCAATTTCGACGGCCGCATCCACCCGTACGCGAAGCAGGCCTTCCTGGCCTCGCCGCCGCTGGTGGTGGCCTACGCCATCGCCGGCACCATCCGCTTCGACATCGAGCGCGACGTGCTGGGCGTGGACGCGGAAGGCCGCGAGATCCGCCTGAAAGACATCTGGCCCAGCGACGAGGAAATCGACGCGGTGGTGCGCAGCGCCGTCAAGCCCGAGCAGTTCCGCAAGGTGTACGCCCCCATGTTCGGCATCCAGGACGAGCGCAAGACGGCCGTGAGTCCGCTGTACCCCTGGCGCCCCCAGAGCACCTACATCCGCCGCCCGCCATACTGGGAAGGCGCGCTGGCGGGCGAGCGCACGCTGCGCGGCATGCGGCCGCTGGCGGTGCTGGGCGACAACATCACCACCGATCACCTCTCGCCGTCCAACGCCATCCTGGCCGACAGCGCGGCGGGCGAGTACCTGGCGAAGATGGGCCTGCCCGAGGAGGACTTCAACTCCTACGCCACCCACCGCGGCGACCACCTCACGGCCCAGCGCGCCACCTTCGCCAACCCCAAGCTCTACAACGAGATGGTGAAAAACGCCGACGGCACCGTCAGGCAGGGATCGCTGGCCCGCGTGGAGCCCGAGGGCAAGGTGATGCGCATGTGGGAAGCCATCGAAACCTACATGGAGCGCAAGCAGCCGCTCATCATCGTGGCCGGCGCCGACTACGGCCAGGGCTCTTCGCGCGACTGGGCGGCCAAGGGCGTGCGCCTGGCGGGAGTGGAAGCCATCGTGGCCGAGGGCTTCGAACGCATCCACCGCACCAACCTGATCGGCATGGGCGTGCTGCCGCTGGAGTTCAAGCCCGGCACGAACCGCAAGACGCTGGCGCTGGACGGCACCGAAACCTATGACGTGGTGGGCACGCGCGAACCGCGCGCCGACCTCACGCTGGTCGTCCACCGCCGCGACGGCCGCACCGAAGCGGTGCCGGTCACCTGCCGGCTGGACACGGCCGAGGAGGTTTCCATCTACGAAGCGGGCGGCGTGCTGCAACGCTTCGCCCAGGACTTCCTGGAGGCCGAATCCGCCGCCGGCGCGCAAAAGGCCGGTTGACGCCCGGCAACGACGGCGGGCGCAGGCCCGCCTTTCCCGTAACCCTAAACACCAGGACTGCGCCATGGCACACGCCCCCCAGATCCGTATTCCCGCCACCTACATGCGCGGCGGCACCAGCAAAGGCGTTTTCTTCAAGCTGGACGACCTGCCCGAATCCGCCCGCGTGCCCGGCCCGGCTCGCGACGCCCTGCTGCTGCGCGTGATCGGCAGCCCCGATCCGTACGGCAAACAGATCGACGGCATGGGCGCGGCCACCTCCAGCACCAGCAAGACCGTCATTCTGTCGCGCAGCGCCCGCCCGGACCACGACGTGGACTATCTCTTCGGCCAGGTCTCGATCGACCAGCCGTTCGTGGACTGGAGCGGTAACTGCGGCAACCTCTCGGCGGCCGTGGGGCCGTTCGCCATCGCCAACGGGCTGGTGGACGCCAGCCGCGTGCCGGCCGACGGCGTGGCCGTGGTGCGCATCTGGCAGGCCAACATCGGCAAGACCATCATCGCGCACGTACCCATGACGAACGGCGCGGTGCAGGAAACCGGCGACTTCGAGCTGGACGGCGTGACCTTCCCCGCGGCCGAGGTGCGGCTGGAATTCATGGACCCGGCGGAAGACGGCGACGGCGGGTCCATGTTTCCCACCGGCAACGTGGTGGACGAGCTGGAGGTGCCCGGCGTGGGCACGTTCAAGGCCACCATGATCAATTCCGGCATTCCCACCATCTTCCTGGACGCCGAGGCGCTGGGCTACAAGGGAACCGAGCTGCAGGACGATATCAATGGCGATGCCGCCGCCCTGGCGCGCTTCGAGACCATACGCGCGCACGGCGCGCTGCGCATGGGACTCATCGGCAAGCTGGAAGAAGCCGCCGCGCGCCAGCACACGCCCAAGGTGGCGTTCGTGGCGCCGCCGCGCGAGTACGTGGCCTCCAGCGGCAAGCGCATCGCCCGGTCGGACGTGGACGTGCTGGTGCGTGCGCTGTCCATGGGCAAGCTGCACCACGCGATGATGGGCACGGCCTCGGTGGCCATCGCCACGGCGGCGGCCGTGCCGGGCACCCTGGTCAACCTGGCCGCCGGCGGCGGCGAGCGCGACACCGTGTGCTTCGGCCATCCCTCGGGCACGCTGCGCGTGGGCGCCAAGGCCGAGCAGGTGAACGGCGAGTGGAAAGTCACCAAGGCCATCATGAGCCGCAGCGCCCGAGTGCTCATGGACGGCCGCGTGCACGTGCCGCGCGCGGGCTTCTGAATCGCGCCGCGGGCGGCGCGCCGCCCGCGGCTATTTGTAGTACACGTCGACGACCACCGTCGCGGAAAACGGTCCCGGTTCGCGGCGTTCGGCCATCCACTTCAGGTGTGTATCGATGCGCGCGGCCGTGCGTGCGTCCTTGCCGGGCGGCAGCAACCGGATTTCTTTGCCCCAAGGTATGGGTAAGCCATTCTCGCCGTACAGAAAAATGCCGACGGACTGGTTCTGGGCAGGGAGCAGCGCGTGATCCGCCAATACCGATCCCTTGGTGACGTTCATGACGGCGGATATCCCGGCCTGCAGCGAGCACTTCCTGTCCACCGTAACAAAAAAGGACCGCTCCGAGATGACGCCGCCTGTGGGGGCAGTGGACATGGAAATCGAGCCGAAGTCGATCACGCTCGGCGTTACGCTGGCCGCGGGCTGGCAATAGGCATAGCGCACCTTTTCCAGCCCTGTAAGAACGAGCTTGTAGGAAGAATTGCCAGGAGTGGGAAGCCCATTCTTGTCGCCGATGCTCATCGCGTCGGCGGCGGTGGCCGCGGCCAGCGGCCCCGACAGGCGGGAGGTGTCCCATGGACTCTGCTTCTTGAACAGAAACAGACTATAGGAAATCTGGAAGACCGTCTTGCGGCCTGAGCAACTAAAGAAGCAGGACGACGTCTTTCCGATCGACTTGCGGCAGTACGGGGCGATGACGGGGCAGGGTTCGTCGGTTCCATTCATGCGAATGCCCAGTCCGAGCCCCGGGCTGAAGTGGGTATCGTCGGTGGCGCCCGGATACAGGTATATATAGACATCCTCGCCCCAACCCCAGTGGTCGTGATAGCAGACCAGGGTGAGGTTGATGGTGGGAGAGCGCCACAACACCGTGCCCTCGCGCGCGTTGTTGTCCACCAGGATGACCGGGCCGTCGACGACCATGGACTCGTGGAGAGTCAACGGATCCTTGTAGCACCTGAAAGCAGCGTGGCTGTCTGCGGCAAACAGCGTGGCGGCGAAAAAGAACGAAACCAGCCAGCCTCTCATCGAGTTCCTCCCTGAGGAAGGCTATTGCCGCCGGGTCTTGCAGTGATTCTTCTTTGCATCGCTTGCTACTTGTAGTACACGCTGATTACGGCGGCGGCATGGAACGGGCCCGTCGTGGGCTTTTCCGTCAGCCATTTCGGCCGGACCCTGAAGCCGGCGGTGAAGTACACGTTTTCCGTGGGCGGCATCACGGTGAACTCCTCGTTGAACGGCACGGGAGACTTGCCGTCGGCGGCGTAGATGGAGATGCCCAGCGAGGCGTTATGGTCGGGAACCAGCGTGTACTGGTCCAGCAACCTGCCATTGGTCGGCACGATGATGGCCGACAGCCCGTAATAGCTGATGCAGTTCTTGCCGACGATGATGTAGAAGGACTTCTCGGCGATGGGATCGCCGACGCGCGCGCCGCTCATGGGAAGCGGCCCGAAATCGAGCACGGAGGGATACAGCGCTATTTTGGCCAGGCAGCCCACGTAACGCATGCGGTTCAGCCCCGTGACCGTCATGCGGAAGTTCTGGCCCGGACGCTCGTTGATGCCCCCCTCGCCGTCGATCTGGAAGGCGTCGTACTGGGAAAGCCCCGCCAGCACGCCCTCTTTGTGTGCGCTTTGCTCCGGTGTGGATTTCTTGGCGATGAAGAAGTTGTACGCAATCGAGAAACGGGTCTTGAAGTTGGTGCACAAGAGGGCGCAAGGCTCGGTCTCGCCGATTTCCATGCGGCACCGCTCCAGGCTGCTGCATGTGTAGTCGACACCCTTCAGGTTGACGCCGAACTCGATGTCGGGCCCCAGCTGGGTCATGCCCTGGTCGGTGGGGCTGAGATAGATGAAGACCTTCTCGCCTAGGCTTATCGACTTTTCCTGCTTGCATTCGACGCGCATGTGGTAATTGGGCGAGCGCCATAGCACCGTGCCCCTTGCTTCGTCGTTGGGCACGGCGATGGTGGTGCGGATGTCGACCGAATCCTTGGAAAGGCCGCCCTCCTTGAGACAAATGACGGCAAAGCCGGCTTTCGAAAAGCACAGCAAGGCGACGAGCAGAATCGACTGAAGGAGTTTCACTTTTTCCTCGATATGCCGCGGATGACCGTGGGCCGGGAAGCGCGGAAGACGGGCGGCGCGACGGCTGGATATTTCGCCGCCGGGGAACTCCGCCCGGGGCAACCCGATGCGGCGCCGGCACAGGATTGGGAATCATAAGAAGAGCGCAGGCGCCGCCACCATAGGATGAGACTGACAAGTGCGTAGGAAAAAACTCAAGCTTGTGCAGGTCGCTGCGTCCGCGGCCCGGCCCGGCGCCCGCGCGAGTTGCTCCAGGGCCGGAAAATGGATCAGTTTCTTATTGGTATTTTCCCCTAGAGACGGACGGTCCTCCGTCGCGCTCTTCTCGCCATTCCTCTATGAAAGCGGAAAATACATTAGCAATCCTAATGAATTTCAATGCAACTCTAATTTGAATCGCGCGGTCCGGCTCTTTAAGGTGGGCGCCTGTTTCCCACAAAAGACACGGAGCCCATACGCCATGCAGCAAGCCAACCCGGGATCGGCCCAGATCCGCGCCGCCATCGACCAGATCAAGGGGCTGTTCGAGCGCGGCGGAGAAAACCGCGACACCCTGGCCCAGGTCCTGGACAAACTGGTCGGCCTGGCCGCCCACAAAGACTGGTGGAGCGCCGAGCGCTACCCCGCGCCCGAGCAGGGGGAACTGCAGGCCCGCTACCTGATCCAGGAAGACGAAGACAAGTCCTATGCGCTGTACCTGAACGTCATGCGCCCGGGCAAGAAGATCGTGCCGCACAACCACACAACCTGGGCCTGCATCGCCGCGGTCGAAGGCGTGGAACTCAACTACACCTACGACCGCAAGGACGACGGCAGCGAGCCGGGCCGCGCCACGCTGGAGCAGACCGGAACCGTGGTCGTCGAACCCGGCGCCGGCATCGCTCTCATGCCCGACGACATCCACGCCGTGCACATCGAGGGCCAGGACGTCATCCGCCACCTGCACATGTACGGCCGTGCGCTGGAAACGCTGGACCGCCGCATCGCTTTCGATCTCGAAAAAGGCACCTGCCAGCAGATGGCCATCGGCGTGCAGACCCGCAAATGAGACGCGACATGGCCAAGGACCAGCACGCGCCGCAAGGCGCCTACGAAACCCGGCTGCTGCGCAGCGGCCGGCCCCACCAGGGCTGGGTGAACACGCCGGTAACGCGGGCCAGCACCTATGTGTTCGACAGCGTGGCGCAGTGGCGCGAGACGCGCCAGCGCCGCGGCCAGGAGCGCCTGCGTTCCTACGGCGCGCGCGGCACCGACAGCACCTATGCGCTGGAAGACGCGCTGGTCGAGCTGGAAGGCGGCTACCGCGCCAAGGTGTTCCCGACCGGGCTGGCGGCCATCGCCATGGTGTTTCTCGCCTACCTGAAGGCGGGCGACCACGTGCTCATGACCGACGGCGTGTACGAACCGGCGCGCGCGCTGTGCGCGCAGAGCCTGGCGCGCCTGGGTATCGAGCACAGCTACTACCAGCCCGATGGCTCCGACCTGGCGGAGAAGATCCGGCCCAACACGCGCATGATCTATGCCGAAAACCCCAGCTCGCTCGTCTACGAGATGATGGACCTGCGCGCGGTGTCGGCCCTGGCCCGGAAGCATGGCTGCCTGCTGGCGGTGGACAACACCTGGGGCTCGGGCTTCCTGCACCAGCCGCTGGCGCTGGGCGCCGACATCTCCATCATCGCGGCCACCAAGTACCTGAGCGGCCACGCCGACGTCATGATGGGCACGGTGGTCACGACCCGCGAGGCGTGGCCGGAACTGGAAACCGCGCAGGTCAATTACGGCCAGACCGTGGGCGCGGACGACGCCTACCTGCTGCTGCGCGGCCTGCGCACCCTGCCCGTGCGCCTGCGCGCCCACCAGGCGCACATGCTCGAAGTGGCGGGCTGGCTGCAGCGGCACCCGCGCGTGGCCCGTGTCTATGCCGCCGCCTGCGCCGAAGGCGCGCAGCGCGAGATCTTCGAGCGCGACTTCCGCGGCAGCAACGGCCTGGTGTCGGTGGAGTTCGCGCCCGAGGTCGGCCCCGAGCGCATGGAAGCCATGATCGACGCGCTGGCGCTGTTCGGCATCGGGGCCTCGTGGGGCGGCTACGAGAGCCTGGTCGTGCCCATGAACATGGCTTCCGCGCGCAGCCTGTCGTCCTGGAGCGGGCGCGGTCCGATGTGCCGTTTCCATATCGGCCTGGAAGACCCGGCCGACCTCATCGCCGACCTGCAACAGGCGTTCGACGCCCACCTTTCGTAGTCCTCCGCGCCGGCGCGGCCGGCGCTTCTTCCTGTTGAACCCATGGCAATCACACCCTCGATCCGCGCGCGCGTAGGCGCCGCCACGCTCAAAGACTGGCTGCACGACGGCCACGAGATCGCCCTGCTGGACGTGCGCGAGCATGGCCAGTATGGCGAGTCCCACCTTTTCTATGCCGTCAACGCGCCGTACAGCCAGCTCGAATTCGAAACGCTGCGCCTGGTGCCGCGCAAGACGACCCGCGTCGTGGTCTACGACCAGGCCAACGGCGTGGCGGAACCGGCGGCCGAGGCGCTGCGCGCCCTCGGTTATACCCAGGTCAGCGTGCTGGATGGCGGCGTCGACGCCTGGCGCGGCCAGGGCTATGCCCTCTTCGCCGGCGTCAACCTGCCGAGCAAAACCTTCGGCGAGCTGGCCGAACACGTCTTCCACACGCCCGCCATCACGGCCGAGGAACTGAGCCGGCGCCTGGCCGCCCGGGACAACCTGGTGGTGCTGGACGGCCGGCCGTTCGCCGAATACCAGAAGATGAGCATCCCCACGGCCACCTGCTGCCCCAACGGCGAGCTGGCGCTGCGGGTGGACGAGCTGGTGCCCGACGAGAACACCACCATCGTGATCAACTGCGCCGGCCGCACCCGCAGCATCATCGGCGCGCAGACGCTCATCAACCTGGGCGTGAAGAACCCGGTGTACGCCCTGGAAAACGGCACCCAGGGCTGGTACCTCAAGGACCTGCCGCTGGACCACGGCCAGTCGCGCCGGCATGGCATGGAAACCTCGCAGGCGGCGCTGGCGCGCGCCAGGGAGCGCGCCCAGGCGCTGGCGGCGCGCTACGGCGTTGCCGCTATCGACCCCGCCGCCCTGGCCGCCATGCGGGCCGACGGCGCGCGCACGACCTACGTCTTCGACGTGCGCACGCCGGAGGAATATCAGGCCGGCACCTACCCCGGCGCCGCCAGCGCGCCCGGCGGCCAGCTCATCCAGGCCACCGACCAGTATGTGGGCACGCGCGGCGCCCGGCTGGTGCTGGTCGACGGCGAGGGCGTGCGCGCCCCCACGGTGGCCAGCTGGCTGCGCCAGATGGGCTGGGAAGTCCACGTGCTGGAGGCCGCCGCGCTGGACGCGCCTCCGCCGCCTCCGCCGGCCGTGGAAAGCCGGTTGGCGCGCATCGACAGCGCGCAGGCCCGCGCGCTGCTGGAAGAGGGCGCCGCCTTCGTCGACCTGCGCCCCAGCATGGCCTACCGCAAGGCGCACATCGCCGGCGCGCGCTGGGCCATACGCGGCAAACCCGCCGCGGCCGACCGTCAGACCGTGCTCGTCGCCGAGGATCCGCGCGTGGCCGAGCTCTATGCGCGCGGCCTGCCCGGGAGCCTGGAACCGCTGCTGCTCGCCGATCCGCCCGCCGCCTGGACCGGCGCGGGCCTGCCGGTGGAGTCCAGCCCCGGCAACCCGCCCGACGAAGACTGCATCGACTTTCTTTTCTTCGTGCATGACCGCCACAGCGGCAACAAGGCCGCCGCGCGCAAGTACCTGGAATGGGAAACCAATCTGGTCAACCAGATCGACGAGCGCGAACGCGCCGCTTACCGCTTCGCCCCCTGAGGCGCGGCCGGCGGCGCGGACCGCCGGCGCCGCCATCCACCATCAAGACAGTCCAAGGAGAAAACCATGAAGCCGTCCCTCGCAGTCATTGCCCTGTCCCTTTCCGCGGCCGCGGCCGCCAGCGCCCAGGCCCGCGACCTGAAGGAAATCGAGGCCAGCAAGAAGCTCGTCTGCGGCACCCAGAGCGCCAGCGAACCCTATGCCTTCCAGGATCCGGCCACGCGCAGGTTCGTGGGCTACGACGTCGACGTGTGCCAGGCGCTCGCCAAAGGACTGGGCGTGGAACTGGTGCACAAGCCGCTGTCCACCGAAGCGCGCATTCCCGAACTGAAAATGGGCCGCGTGGACGTGGTGGCCGGCTCCATGGCCTACCTGCCCGAACGCGCCGCCCAGGTCGACTACAGCCTGCAATACCTGCAGGGCAGCATCAAGGTGCTGGTGCGCCGCGACGAGAAGATCGGCTCGCTGGCCCAGCTCGAGGGCAAGCGCGTCTGCGCCAGCAAGGGCTCGTCCTCGGCCGCCATCGCCAGCCGCGTGCTGGCCAAGTCGAAAATCGTGACCTATCAGGATCTGGCCACCTGCTACCTGGGCCTGCAGAACGGCAAGGTGGACGGCATCTCGGCCGGCGAGCTCACGCTCAAGCGATTCGAGATCGAATCCGCCAAGACCGGCTCGCCCGCCGTGCTGGTCGACGAACCGCTGTTCACCGAGCGCATGGGGGTGGTGGTGTCCAAGGGCAACACGGGGCTGATGCAGGCCGTGGACAAGGTGCTCGCAAAGATGGACGCCGACGGCGAGCTGGACGCCATCTACGCCAAGTGGCTGGGCAAGGACTCTATCTACAAGCTCACCCGCTCCTTCAAGGTCGAACCGGTCGCCAAGGCCAATTGAGGATGAGGCGGCGGCCTCGCGCCGCCGCCGCTGCCGCTTATGGATCTGGATATTTCTTTTCTGCTGCACGGGCAATACGGCGAGCTGCTGCTCGACGGCCTGAAGACCACCCTGCTGGTGTTCGCGCTGTCGTGGCTGCTGGGCATGGCGCTGGCCGTCGTCATCGTGCTGCTGCGCGCCATACCGTTCAGGCCGCTGGACGCGCTGATGTCGCTCTTCGTGGAGTACCACCGCAACGTGCCCACGGTGGTGCAGATCATGGTGTGGTATTTCGGGATGCCCCAGGTGCTGCCGCCCGGGTTGAAAGCCTATGTCAACGCCGGCAACACCGAGCTGCTGTTCGCCGTGATCGCCCTGTCGCTCAACGTCAGCGCCTACATGTCGGAAGACCTGCGCTCCGGCCTGAAGGCCATTCCGGCCGCCCAGGCCGAGGCGGGCCGCGCCATCGGCCTGGGCTTTCTGCAGAGCATGCGCTACGTGATCCTGCCCCAGGCGCTGCGCATCGGCGTGCCGCCTCTGGTCAACCGCTCGCTCATTCTCTTCAAGGACACGAGCCTGACCATGGTGATCGGCGTGACGGACCTCACCTACCAGGCCAAGAACATCGACAACCTCACCTTCCGGACCTTCGACGTCTTTGCCGTGACCACGCTGATCTACCTGCTGTGCTCGCTGGCGATCATGCTCGTGGGCAGCCGCGTGGAGAAGGCATTTCCGTCGGCCTACAAGGGATAAGCCATGCTCGACATCCTGCAAAAATACGGCGCCATGTTCCTGGTGGGTTCCTGGCCCAACGGGCCGCTGGGCGGCTTTGCGGCCACCCTGCTGCTGGCCGTGCTGGGGCTGGGCCTGGCCTTTCCCATCGCCGTGCTGCTGGGCTTTGCGCGCGTGGGGCACTACCGCCTGCTGCGCATCCTGGCCACCTGCTGGATCACGGCCTTCCGCGGCGTGCCGCTCATCATGATCATCTTCTGGGCGTACTTCGCGGTGCCGCTGGTCACCGGCATGACGATCTCGGCCTTCAAGACGGCGCTCGTGGCCATCGTGCTGTATGAGAGCGCCTTCCTGGCCGAAATCGTGCGCGCCGGCCTGCAGGGCCTGCCGCGCGGCCAGACCGAGGCGGCGCGCGCCGCCGGACTGTCGTACTGGCAGAGCATGCGCTACGTGATCCTGCCCCAGGCGCTGGTCAACATGATCCCGTCGCTGGTGAGCCAGTTCGTGTCCACCATCAAGGCCACTTCCATCGTCTACGTCATCGGGGTGGAGGAAGTCACCTTCGTCGGCCAGCAGATCAACAGCATCGAACTCACGTCGGCCCTGCAGACGTATCTCATCCTGGCCGGCTTCTACTTCGCGGTCTGCCTGGCGCTCTCGCGCCTGGCCGCACGCATCGAAACCCGCATCCAGAAGCGCCGGCTCGGGCTGGCCTGACCATCACAGGGGGAAACCGCCATGATCGAATTGAAGAACGTGAACAAGTGGTACGGCGAATACCACGCGCTGAACGACGTCTGCGGCCGCGTCGAGAAAGGCCAGGTGCTCGTGGTGTGCGGCCCGTCCGGCTCGGGCAAGTCCACCATGATCCGCACCCTGAACCGGCTGGAGAACATCCAGAAAGGCGACATCACCGTCAACGGGGCCAGCATCTACGATCCGCGAAACGACCTGAACAAGCTGCGCGCCTCCATCGGCTTCGTGTTCCAGCAGTTCAACCTGTTTCCGCATTATTCGGTGCGCGAGAACGTGACATTGTCGGCGCGCAAGGTGTTCCGCATGCCGGCGCGCGAGGCCGACGAGCTGGCAGAAAGCCTGCTGGCCAAGGTGGGCCTGGCGCACAAGATCGACGCCATGCCCGCCAACCTGTCCGGCGGCCAGCAGCAGCGCGTCGCCATCGCCCGCGCCCTGGCCCAGCGGCCGCCCGTCATTCTGTTCGACGAGCCCACCAGCGCGCTGGATCCGGAAATGGTCAACGAAGTGCTCTGCGTCATGAAACAGCTCGCCGCCGAGGGCATGACCATGGTGGTCGTCACCCACGAAATGGATTTCGCCCGCGAGGTCGCCGACCGCATCTGGTTCATGGACGCCGGCTGCATTCTCGAAGACAGCACGCCGGCCGAGTTCTTCAGCGCTCCGCGCCATCCCCGCGCCCGCAAGTTCCTCGAGGACGTGCGGCACTGAGGCGGGGCGGCCGCGCATGCGCCGCGCCCCGATTTGCGCTAAGGTCCGCCGGTATGCCCGACATTCCGAGGATCTTCCATGCGCAACCTGGACCTGGACCTGCTGCGCACGCTGGTCGCCATCGCCGAACACGATTCGTTCTCCGCCGCCGCCGACAGCCTGCACAAGACCCAATCGGCCGTCACGCAGCAGATGCAGCGGCTGGAGCACCTGATCGACCTGCCGCTCTTCGAGAAGCGCGGCCGCAACAAGCGCCTTTCCAGCCACGGCGAGAAACTCGTCACCTATGCGCGCCACATGCTCGCCATCAATGACGAGGCCCTGCGCTCGCTGCAGGACAGCCTGCTGGAAGGCGAGCTGCACCTGGGCTCGCCGCACGACGTGGCCGACAGCATCCTGCCCAGCGTGCTGACGCACGTGGCGCGCACCTTTCCGCGCATCAAGCTGGAGATCCGCGTCGACCGGAGCCCGCACCTGATGACCGCGCTGCGCAACGGCGAGCTGGATCTCACGGTTTCCACCCGCTTCGACCCGGACTTCGAGGGCGTGGTGCTGCGCACCTCGCCCACCGTCTGGCTGTGCTCCGCCGACTACGTGCACGACATGCACGCGCCCGTGCCGCTGGTGCTGGCCGACGAGCCCAGTATCTTCCGCCGCATCGCGCTCAATGCGCTGGAGCAGTCCCAGGTCCACTGGCAGACCAACTACGTGGCTCCCAACCTGGTCGGCATCAAGGCGGCGCTGCGCGCGCGCCTGGGCATTACCGCGCGCAGCGTGGAGCTGCTGGGTTCGGACATGCGCGTGCTGGGCGAGAAAGACGGCCTGCCGCCCCTGCCCGACGTGAACTACTTCCTGTGGATGCGCCGCGACCACATCAACCCGCTCACGCGCCACGTCTACGACATGCTCAAGACCAACCTGCGGCTGTCTTCCAACGGCGCGTAGCGCCGGGGCGCCCGGCCTGGCGGGGCGAGGCGGCCGGCGACCCGTCCTAAGCCGGCCGCAGGCAGTCCGCGTTGCGCGGGTTCTTCAGCGCACGGCGGGCGTAGTACTCGAAGGCGATAGTGTTGCGTCGCGGGCGCAGGATCCAGTCGTGCGCTTCCTTGCCCAGCGCGGGGTCGATGGGCTTGATCTCGCCCGCCGCGCCGGCGAGCAGCTGCATGCGCGCGGCGCGCTCGAACGCAATGGCCAGCACGCAGGCCTCTTCCACCGACGAGCCGGCGATCAGCAGGCCATGGTGCGAGAGCATCAGCGCGCGCTTGCCGCCGAGCGCGCCGGCGATGAGTTCGCCTTCTTCGTTGCCCACCGGGATGCCCGGCCATTTGGCCACGAAGGCCACGTCGTCGTACAGCACGCAGTTGTCCATGTGCGAAACGATGAGCGGCTGCTCCAGCATGCCCAGCGCCGCGGTGTGCACGGCATGGGTGTGGATGATGCAGTTCACGTCCGGCCGCGCGCGGTAGACCCAGGAGTGGAAGCGGTTCGCGGGGTTGGGCATGCCGTCGCCAGCCAGCACATTGAGGTCTTCGTCCACGCGCAACAGGTTGTCTTCGGCGATCTCGTCAAAACCCAGGCCGAGCTGCTGGGTGTAGAACGTGCCCGGCGTCTCGGCGCGCGCCGTGATCTGGCCGGCAAGCCCGGAGTCGTGGCCATTGTCGAAGAGAATGCGGCAGGTCAACGCCAGCTTCTGGCGCAGGGAGTAGGCGCTTTCCGGGAACTGCTGGTCGATCTTGCGGGTGGACTGCGAAACCAGCGTGGCCTTGTCGAGCTTGAAAGTGTCGGTGTTCATGGGTAGACCTAGGGATGTTCTGCGGTGGAGAGATTGCGTTCCGGCTGGCCCGGGAAGAGCGCCTGGTATCCCGGCAGGCGCTCCACGCGCGCCAGCCAGGCCCGGATGGCGGGGTAAGGGTCCAGCGCGATGCCGCCCATGGGCGCCATGCGGGTATAGGGGTAAAGGGCCACGTCGGCGATGCTGGGGTGGTCTTGCGTGGCCACCCACCCCTGCGCGCCCTGCCGTTGCAACTGCGCCTCCAGCACCTGCAGCGCGGCGTGCGCCGCCCGCGCATGGCCGGCGTAAGGCTCGCTTTGCGGATCGCCGCGCCGGTGCAGCGCGAGGTTCAGGCGCAGCTGCGCCAGCGGCTTCATGTGACGGTCCTGCTCGAACGACAGCCAGCTCAGCACCCGGGCCTGCGCCAGGGCGTCCCGGGGCCACCACGGGCTGCCCTGCGCCAGGTAGTGGAGAATCGCCATCGACTCGGCCAGGTGCGTGCCGTCCGGCAGTTGCAGCACCGGCACGTGCGCCATGGGCGCGATGGCCAGGAATGCCGGGCTGGCCAGGTCGCCCCGGTCGATGGACAGCGTGCGGCGCGCCAGCGGCACGCCCAGCAGGCTGGCCATCAGCCGCACCTTCCAGGCATTGCCCGAACGCAGGGTGTCGTAAATCAGCATGTCGTCAACCCTCCTCCCGAAGCCGCGTCAATCGAGGCGCGTGCCCGCGGCCTGGATGACCTTGGACCATTTCTCGGTTTCGTTGGCGACGTGCTTCCGGTACGCCTGGACCCCTGTGGGCAGCGGCTCGATGCCCATCTGCGCCAGGCGCTGCACGAGCTCGGGACGCTCGAGCGCCTGCGCCAGCGCCTTGTTCAGCGCCTCGACCGTGGAAGCGGGCGTGCCGGGCGGCGCGATCAGCGCATTCCAGGAGCCGATCTGGAATTGCGGCAGGCCCTGCTCCACGCTGGTTTTCAGGTCGGGCGCCACGCGGCTGCGCCGCGCATCGGCGATGGCCAGCATTTTCAGCCGGTGCGCCTTGGCCTGCGGCTCGATGACGGGCAGCGCGTCGATCACGATGTTCACCTGGCCGCCCACCGCGGCGTTGACCGCCTCGGCCCCGCTCTTGAAGGGAATGTGCACGATATCCGTCTTCGTGGCCAGCTTGAAGAGCTCGATTCCCAGGTGCGGCGAACTGCCGTTGCCCGCGGACCCGAAATTCAGCCGCGCGGGGTTGTCCCTGGCGTAGCGCACCAGCGACTGCAGGTCGTCCACGCCCTCCACCCCGTTGACCGCCAGCACGTACGGCGAATTGCTGACCAGCGACACCGGCGTCATGGCCGCCGGGTCGTAGCCCAGCTTGCGGTAGAGCATTTTGTTCACCACCTGCGTGCCTACGGTGCCCAGCAGCAGCGTGTAGCCGTCGGGCTTGGCGGCCGACAGCGCCTGCGCGGCGATCGCCCCGCCCGCGCCGGGGCGGTTCTCTATCACGATCTGCTGCGACAGGGCCTCGCCCAGGTATTGCCCGACCAGGCGGCCCGCCACGTCGGTGATGCCGCCGGCGCCGAACGGAATGATCAGCCGGATGGGCTTGTCCGGGTACCGCGGCTGCGCCGCGCCCGCGGCGCAGCCCGCCACGCTTGCCGCGCCGCAAAGCACGGCCATCATGATCGCCCGACAACGTTTTCCGAACGTCATAACATATCCCCTTGCAAGTGGGCGGTTGTGGAGAGGCCGCCCGGTTTTTTGATCTATGACAAGAAACAAGTTGATTTTAGGACACAAGTGTCCAACAGGAAAGCAATGGCCGTCAAATTGAAGTTGTTACGCGTGCAGGCGGGCTTGACGCTGGAAGAGCTGGCCCAGGCGGCCGAGCTCACGCGCAGCTATGTGTCCAAGCTCGAAAGAGGGGTGTCCACGCCGTCCATCGGCGCCGCCCTGCGGATCGCGAAGGCGTTGGGCGTGAAAGTGGAGGAGCTGTTCGCCGAGTCGCCGGAAGACGATCCCATCGTCATCAACCGCGCCCAGCCCGGCGCGGACGCGCCGCGCCGCGCGCCCCGGGTGGTGTCCGGCACGCTGCCCGGGCACCGGATGGTCGCCTTCGTCATGAGCCCCACCGACGAGCCCGTGCGCAACCACCCCATGAGCCATCACCAGGGCGAGGAGATCCTCTATGTGCTCAAGGGCACCGTGAGCCTGCAGCTCGCGCGCCGGCGCGAAACCCTGAACGCCGGCGACAGCGCGCATTTCAACTCCAGCATCCCGCACAAGATTACCTCGGTGGGCAAGCATCCCGCCTCGGTGCTGCTGGTGATCGCGGAGGAGAAGTAGGCGGCGAAGGCCGCCCCTTGCTGCCTTACTGCACTTGCGGAATGCCCGCCTCCTCGATCACCTTCTCCCATTTGGCGATTTCGCTATCGACGAAGGTGGAGAACTCCCGGGGTGTGCTGGAGACGGATTCGACGCCCAGGGCGGCCAGCCTGTCGCGCACGTCGGGCAGCGCCGCCACGCGCGCCACTTCGTCCGCCCAGGCCCGGGCCACGTCCTGCGGCATGCCGGCCGGCCCCATGAAGCCCACCCACGACGTGACGAAGTACCCGGGATACTTTTCGCTGACGGCGGGCACCTGGGGCAGCGATTTCAGCCGCTTTTCGCTCGCCACGGCGATGTACTTGAGTTTTCCGGTTTCCACCTGCGGGTTCATCAGGAACACCGAGTCGAAGGTCAGGTCGACTTCGCCGGCCACGCCCGCCATCACCGACGGGCCGCTGCCTTTGTAGGGCACGTGCACCATGTCGACGCCCGCCAGCGACTTGAGCAGCTCGCCGCCGAGATGGATGATGGTGCCGTTGCCCGACGACGAATAGGTCAGCGAGCCAGGCTTCTTCTTGAGCTGGGCGATAAGCTCGTCCAGCGTGTTCACCGGCGTGCGGGGATTGGCGGCGATGGCCAGCGGGATCATTCCCGCCATGCTCAGGTAAGTGAAGTCCTTGCGCGTATCGTAGGGCAGGGATTTGTACAACGGCGCGTTGCTGGTGATGCTTGCCGTGGCCAGCACGACCGTATAGCCGTCAGGCTCGGCCTTCGCCGCCTGGTTGAGCCCGATCGTGGTTCCCGCCCCCGGGCGGTTCAGCACGATGACGGGCACGCCCCAGTGCTGGGTGATCTTCTCGGCGTACAGGCGCGCGATGGGGTCCACCGCGCCGCCGGGCGGATACGGCACGATCAGGTTGATGGGCCTGCTGGGAAACGGCGCGGCGGACGCCGCCGACGAAAACACGCACAAAGCCAGCAACAGCATTCGGATCATCATGACGCCTCCTCCCTTGTAAGACTCGTTGTCCGCAGCACGGCCGGATCGCCGCTACGCGAACCGCAAGACCGCCTCCGTTTTCCCGAGCAATTCATCCTGGCTCACGCCCGGCGCCATCTCGCGCACGACGAACGCATCGCCGGCGCATTCGAAGATTCCCAATTCCGTATAGACGCGCGTCACGGTGCGCACCGCCGTCAGCGGAAAAGCGCAAGCCTGGACGAGCTTGGGCGCTCCCGCCTTGTCCTGGTGGCGCATCATGACCAGCACGTTCCTGGCGCCCACGGCAAGATCCATCGCACCGCCCACGCCCCCGCCGCCTTTCTGGCCCGGCACTTTCCAGTTGGCGATGTCCCCGGACGCCGACACCTGCAGGGCGCCCAGGATGGAGTAGTCCAGCCTTCCGCCCCGGATCAGCGCAAACGAATCCGCATGATGGACAATGGACGCGCCCGGAATGAGGGTGGCCTGCTTCTTGGCGGCATTGACGACGTCCGGGTCTTCGCGTCCGGGCTGCGGCGCGGGTCCGAGCCCGATGATTCCGTTCTCGGAATGGAAGAAGACGGTCTTTCCCGCCGGGATGTGGCCGGCGACCCGCACGGGCAGGCCGATTCCCAGATTGACGACCGCGTGCTCCGGCAGATCCGCCGCCACGCGGGCAGCGATTTCGTCTTCCGACCATCCTTTAGTCATTTCCCACCTCCACCATCCTGTCCACGTACACGCCGGGAGTATGAATGTCGTCGGGGCCGATGCCGCCCACCGGAACCTTCTTCTTGACCTCGGCGATCGTGGTGCGCGCCGCCATGGCCATGATGGGATTGAAGTTCCGGCTGGCGAGCCGATACCTGAGATTGCCGTAGGGGTCGGCGAGATCCGCCTTGATGAGGGCGAAGTCGCCCCTCAGCGGCCGCTCGAACACGTATCCCCTGCCGTCGATGATGCGGCACTCCTTGCCTTCGGCCAGTTCGGTTCCGTAGCCGGTCGGCGTGAAGAATCCGGCCAGGCCGGCGCCGCCCGCGCGGATGCGTTCGGCCAGCGTGCCCTGCGGCACCAGCTCCACCTCGACGGCCCCGGCCTCGTGGGCGGCGAAATAGTGGTGCGAATCCGGCTGCGAGGGAAACGAGGCGATCAGGCGCGACACCTGGCGGTTCTTGAACAGGCGCGACAGCCCCAGCTCGCCGGTTCCGGCGTTGTTCGAGACAATGGTCAGGTCCCTGACGCGCGTGCGCGCCAGGGCGTGCAGAAGCTCGAACGGAAGACCGATGTCCCCGAAGCCGCTAACCAGTATGGTGGCGCCGCTCTCAATCACGCTGACCGCTTCGTCGGCGGATTCGTATGTCTTGTCGAACATGGCGTTGAACTCGTCGGAAGAAATGGGGCGGCCGTCCGGAGGGCGTCAGGGATGCAGCGCGCGCACGAACTCGGCCGCGCCCGCCCCGCCCTGCATCAGCGCCTTGCCCACCACGCCGTTCCAGTGCGCTTCGGAGCCGTGCGCGAGCCGCCAGGCATGCAGACGGCGCGTATGGAGCTGCAGGTCGTATTCCTCGGTAATGCCGATGGCGCCGTGCACCGCGTGCGCGATGGAGGCGGCCAGCGCCGCCGCTTCGCTGGCGCGGGCCTTGGCGACGGCCGACGGCAGAAGCGCGGGCTGCGTGGCCTGCGCGGGAAACGCGGCGGCGGTGGCGATGCGCGCGGCGGCGACGTGCTCGGCCATGACGGCCAGCTGGTGCTGGATGGCCTGGAACTTGCCGATGGAGCGGCCGAACTGGCTGCGGTCGTTGCCATATTGCAGCGTCAGCTCGAAACAGCGCGTCATGGCGCCCGAGAGCAAAGCTGCGTGCAGCGCCGCCCCCCAGGCCGCCAGGCGGCCATCGGCATTTTCTTCGAGCCGCACGCCCTTGCGCCGCCAGGCGTCGCCTTCCCAGGAAAGGTCGGCGGTGGATTCGCCGTGCAGGCCGCAACCGGCGCGCCGGGCGTCGGCCGCGTCGAGCAGCCAGAGCGCGCCATCGATTTCAGCCAKSAYSGCGTGGCTTTTCTTGCCCTTGATGTGGGCGACGAAGCCGACGCCGCAGGCGTCGTGCTCATTGGCCGGGCTGTACAGCCCCTGGGCGGCGGGCAAGCCGATGCGGCTCGCATCGATGGGAACCGCCTTGAGGGGGCGACAGGAATCGTTCGGGGTAATTTGGGACATGGCGCGCTCCGCAGTGGGCCTGCGTCGTTATGTTGCAGTGCAGGGTGGGACAATAACCCTGCGGGAGGTAGGGCGCAACAGAAATAAAAAGGGAGCGACCCTATTTATATGTTTGCACCGTTTCTGTGCAATAAATAGGGTACGCATCAAGAGGCGCGCCAGACAAGGGTTACAGGGGTATGGTCAAAAAATGCGCACTATATTGGGGCGCGGAATGGCTGTTTTTCTTATATTATGTCCCCAATAATTTGTGGGTTTGTCGCAATCTGGAGCAGCCCGCGCCGGGCGGCGGGAGCGCCCGGCGCGCCGCGGG